>JAYWAR010000495.1:0-2904 GCA_043782285.1 Akkermansiaceae bacterium
TGTCTGGATCTACAAACAGGCTCCCTGGCGCGATTCTATTGTCCGTCTGAAGCAAGTCTGGGCCACAACCTCAGCTTAGTTTTCCACACCGATCCATGATCATGAAGCGTTTTTATCTGCATTACAGCTGGCGGTGTTCAACGCCGCCACGCTCAGCACGGTTGACGCCCAGGCTATGTAGTTCTAGTATCAAAAAGGTATACTTGTTCCCGCCCCGATTTCTTGACACAAAATAAAAAGTGCAACTTCACATCCCCGCCGCATTCTTCGCGTTGGCGCTTGCCGCAAGCGCCGCCCAACCCACCCTAGAGCAAACCGGTCTGGTTAAGGATCCGGCCTCCGGCCTGATCACCCGCGCGCCGAGTGCCAGTCCGACATCCGCGCAGCAATACCAGATGAAAAACACGCGCTATGGCATGTTTATCCACTTTGGCATCAACACCTTCATGAATCAGGAGTGGACCGATGGATCGGTGCCAATTGAGAAATACGCGCCCAAGGAAATCGCCGCCGACGAGTGGGTGCTGGCAGCTAAAAACGCCGGCATGAGCCATGTGGTGCTGGTCTGCAAGCATCATGATGGTTTCTGCAATTGGCCGACCAAACATGACGAGATGCAATACAGCGTGAGTCATGCGTCTAACAAAACAGATGTAGTTAAAGCAGTGTCAGATGCCTGTCGCAAACATGGAGTGCGCTTCGCCGTTTACTACTCGTGCTGGGACCGGCGCTGGGATGCTAAGCACGCCCAAGACTACAAACAAAACTTCGCGGCGACCAATAAAGCCTACACTGATTACATGGTAGCGCAGGTGGAGGAATTGGTGAGTCAATACGGTCCGGTGACTGAAATATGGATTGACGGCAGTTGGCATAAAAAACTGGATGAATGGGGGTTTGACCGGGTGTACGACGCGGTCAAGCGTCATCAACCGCTCTGCCAAGTGGCTATCAATTGGAACATCGGCCACCCGGACAATCTGGATTCTACCGCCCATTTAAAAGAACAGCGGGAAGGATTCCCGATTCGCTATTTCCCCAGTGATTTCCGCCTTGGGGATCCTGAATTGCCTGCATTCCCCGACCCCAAAATCTTCACCCATGGTGGCAAGCAGTTCTACATGCCATTTGAGTCGACCATCTGCCTGAACGACCAATGGTTTTGGAATGCCGGCGACAAAGGCCTCAAATCGATAGACGAATTGGAAAAACTGTTTCTGCAAGCTACCGCACAAAATAACCTGCTGTTGCTCAATTCGCCGCCTGGTCCAGACGGCCACATGCGACCTACAACCCTCGAGCGCTTGGTACAACTGCGCGAGCGGTTAGATCTCAAAATCGGCGGACCATTTCCCAAGAATACAACTGCAGTAAAAGCCACGGCCACGGCCACCTCGGTGTGGTCCAAGGGCCAAAGCTTTGGCCCGGAGTTGGCGGTGGACGAAAATCCGGGCACCCGCTGGGCGTCGGAAATGCCGGTGTGCGCGATTACCCAAGAGTTTGCCACGCCCACCCGGATCGGGCGGGTGATCCTGCGAGAATACGGTGAGTCCGGCCGCTACCGGATCGGCAAATTTATCCTCGAAGCACAGGTGGCAGGTTCCTGGAAAACCCTAGTCAATGGTACCACCGTGGGCGCCAGTCAGCAGCTGAAATTCGATCCCGTCCTAACAAAAATAATGCGCTTGAGAATTTTGGAAGCGAGTGAGCCACCCTCGCTGTCCGCTTTCAGGGCCTTAGAGGCGGACTAACCCTCTCGAATTTGACAACCTGCCATCTCTGAGTCTCTTTCCCTGCGCTCACATCTCTGGGGATCGATCGCCGCAGTGACAAAAAATCCTGACGGTTTTTCAGAATAGATTGGTGTTGGTGCATGGCAAGGCAACGACGGTTTCATGTCGGCGCCGGTTCAAACCCAGATTTATCGCCGGTTCAAAACTGGACAGTTTGTTGGAGGACGAAAGTTCCTAACATGACAAAAGGTCTGTCGCTCTGTCATAAGGTCCGATTCGATGAACCACCTCCTCATATTTGAGCTTCACCTCCAGCAAGAGCTTGACGGTGTGGAGCCATTTTTTCTTCCCCCCACATTCTCCTGCCGATGCTGTTTGGTGACTTCTGCTGCTTCTCCATTTTACGAAATGCTGTAAGCGAGTGGGTGGCTTGCCACAAGCCAGCAGTTGGCCAATTATCTGCGATGAAATGTGACTGGGGAATGTCGCGACTTGCTGGCAGCGAGCTACTGCGATTATCTTTTTCGCCATGCCACCACCACCACGCCGTCCGTCACTGAATCATCCAGGACGCAAACCAAGACCTTCTCGCGGAGATCAAATGCCGCCAAAAGATCGTGGCTGGGATCCGGTGGCTGCTTGGTATGACAAATTGGTGGGGGAATCCGGCTCGGACTACCACCAAAATGTTATTTTACCGGCGGCTCTGCGGATTCTTGCCCCGCAAACAGATGAGTCGATTATCGACCTTTGTTGTGGTCAAGGGGTGTTGATTCGCCCCCTGCTCGAAGCAAAAATTGGCAAATTTACCGGCGTAGATGCCAGCCCACGCTTGATTGAATCGGCAAAATCTCGCCACGGTGCGGATTCTCGAGTTTCGTTGTCAGTTGCCGATGCTTGCCTGCCCGGAGCGTGGGCCAACGGCAGTCACGATGCCGCCACCTGCATCATGGCGGTTCACGATGTGCCGGATTTGATGGCGTTATTTTCCAATCTCGCCCGCTCCCTCAAGCCGGGTGGGCGTGCGGTGATTGTCATGATGCATCCATGTTTCCGGATTCCACGGAAGAGCCACTGGGGCTGGGATTCTGATCAGAAAATTCAGTATCGCCGGCTCGACAGCTATGCGACGCCGCTGGAGATCCCGATTACGACTCATCCGGGAAAAGGA
>JAYWAR010000496.1:0-21392 GCA_043782285.1 Akkermansiaceae bacterium
TCTCGTCGGATCGATGGCAGTGCCCTTTGTCCAGGCGGCAAGTGATTCATGGAACGTGGATGCTGCGGGCAATTGGATTACTTTTGGCAGTTGGCTCTCTGGCATCCAAGCACCCGGCTCGACCACTCTCGATAACACCGATATTGCCACCTTCAGTAACACTCTCACTGGCGCTAGAGCGGTGACGGTGGACGCCGATCGCTACATCGGCGGTCTTTTGTTTGGGAATACATCGGCATTTGGATATACGCTCGGTACGGGCATCTTGCACTTAAACAGCGGTGGAGTCATTCAAACGCTGGCCACCAATGGTAACCACACCGATGCGATCAGCTCGGCGGTGGTAATTTCCGGTACTGCCGCTGCAACGGCCACAATCACGGCGGGTGCCACTTCAGCAACTAGCCTGCTCAGCATCAGTGGTGGAATCACCGGCTCGGCCACAGTCTCCAATACGACACTACTCACGCTTAACGGCACGAATACGGGTGCGAACACAGTTTCTGGAATCATCGGCAATGGCAGCGGCGGCGGCGCACTCGGACTCACTAAAGCAGGCACTGGCAGCTGGAAACTCACCGGTGCGAATACTTATACGGGTGCAACCACGATCAATAGTGGTATTTTGAATTTGGATTTTGCGGCAAGTGGTGCACCCAGCAGCGGGATCATCAACAATGGTGCGATCAGTAACGTCACTGCAAATTCGGCGCTCATTCTCGGTGGTGGTAACCTTACTTTGAATGGCAAAATCGCGACTACCAGCGCTCAATATTTCGCCAATACCACTCTGAGTCCGAACAGTGGCTCGATAGTCACTCTGAATCAAAACAGTGCCACCAGTCTGACCGCTTCGCTCGGTGCAATGACTCGAAATACCGGCAGCACTTTAAGTTTCAGCAATGTGCCCTCGATTAGCGGCATCATCGCGACCACGTCCAATAGCAACACCAATGGTATTTTAGGCACTTGGGCTACCGTCGGTGCCACCACCGCGCTTCAGTATGCCACGGTCAATGGCAGCAACCAAATCGTAGGCTATGCCGGTGCCACCGCTGCGACTGCCGGAACCTTAAGCAACGTAACCAGCGCTATCGACAACTATTCGTTTGCTGCTGGGGCCACTCTCAGCGGAAATATCACCGCCAATACCCTCCGCTACACAGGTGCCGCGACGACTGTAAATAACAATGGCAACAATTTGACTCTCAACGGCTTGATGAATGCCGGAACGGGTTCTTTAACTCTGACGGGAGCCAGCCAAGTGGTGATTGGCTCGAACCAGGAATTGGTGATCATGGGTAACGGTCAAAATATAAGTATCAATTCTAAGATCGTCAATAATGGTGGTGGTGCATCTTCACTGACTTATCGTGGTGCCAACACTCTCACTCTCGGTGGTGCCAACGCCTACACGGGTGGCACGGTGGTGAATTCAGGTACCCTCTCTCTCGGCACGGGAATACTAGGTGCGCTTGGACTGGGTTCTGTCACTGTCAATGCGGGTGCTAAATTTGTGGCGGATAACAATCTTGTAATTTTTAACAATTTCATCCTCAATAATGGCGCAATTGAAAGTGGCAATGGTTTTGCGACGACTTTTGCTGGAGCCCTTACTTTGTCGGGTATCAACACTCTCGATACCACAGGGACGGGTAATTTTGGATTCACTGGGAATGTGAGTGGGACTGGCGGTTTGACGAAATTGGGGGGCAGTAACGTGCCTGTCACACTCTCTGGAATGAATACTTATAGTGGTCTTACCACCGTGAGTGCGGGGACCTTGCAGTTTAAATCCTCGCTTTATGGCAATGATACGGCGCAGTGGACTCCCGCGAATATCAAAGTTGCCAGTGGTGCGTCACTGATGCTCAACGTCGGGGGGACAAGCGATTTCACCGTAACACAGGCTGGTACGATGTTGTCCAACCTTAGTACAGGTTTGAATAATAATGGGCTGCTGGCAGGTTCTATTTTCGGGATGGATACCAGCAATGCTGCGGGTCCAGTCACTTTTGCTGGAACTATTACGGATTCAACTGGCATCGGTGGCGGCGCGGTGGGAATCACCAAATACGGCAGTTCTACCAGCGCGCTGCGGCTCACCGGGGCGAATACTTACACGGGAAAAACCAGCATCTACGGCACTTTAATCGCCACCACTTTAAACAGTGTGGTTGGCGGAACGGCGAGCAGTAATTTAGGCGCACCGACTACGGCGCTCAATGGCATGATTAACTTTGGCGATAGTGGCGGCGCAGGCAGCACTGGCGCATTGGTCTACAATGGCACTGGAGAGACCACCGACCGGGTGATGAATCTTGCCGCGCAGAGCGGTACGATTACCTTCGATCAACAGGGAACTGGACTGTTGAAATTCAGCAGTGCTTTCACCGTCAGCAGTAATGGCACCAAAACCATCAATCTTCAAGGATCCACCATGGGGACCGGTGAAATCCTTCTCGGGATTCCCTCTTCTACAGGCACTCTCAATGTTGCGAAGAATGGTACTGGAACTTGGACTTTGTCTGGAACGAATCTTTATGGTAATGCCACCACCATCAATGGCGGCTTGCTCAAAGTGAATGGCTCGACTGCCGCTGGTGCGGTAGCCGTCAACGCGGGTGGCGCACTCGGCGGCACTGGCACCGTCGGCGGGGCAGTAACCCTAGCGGTCGGTACCACGTCCACTGTTGTTGGCACGGCAACCCTAGCTGGTGGAGCGATCCGACTCACTGATGGTGCGGTAGGAACCTTGAATTTAGGCAGTACGCTGACTTTGAACGGCACTGCTACCAATCCCAATAATCTTTATTTCGATTTGGGTGCAGGTGTTGCAACCACCGATAAAATCGTGACGGTTGGCGCGGTCACCGCTGCTAATGCAGGTGGGGTACTCGTTAACATGAATCAACTTGCGGGCGGCGCAGTCACTCCTGGCACGGGTAAAATTCTAATCCAGGCGGGTGCTGCCAGCACTTACGCAAACTACGTCTTAGCGACTTCTCGCTCGGGCGGGAATGTTTATTCCAATCTTACCGCCAGTGGTAATAATTTGGTAGTAGATATTGCGGCAGCAGCTGCTGGTCCAGCTGCGGCCTTTTGGGTAGGCGGAGCCAACCCGTGGAGCACTGCGGCTAACTGGAATACCGATGCTACCAGCAGCGTCGCTTTAGGCTCGATTCCGGGTGTTGGTACTAACGTCAGCTTTGCGACTACCATTCCGGTTGCGACTAATCTCACAACCAACACAGTTGATACGGATTTTGAAATTAACAGTCTCAATTTCAACGCTGCGGCGGGTGGTGTGATCATCGGAGGCACCAAAATGCTGACCCTCGATGCCACCAACGCCAATGGCAACACGGCAGGCAATGGGATCACTGCCAGCAATACCAGTGGCATTGACTCCATCTCTGCCAAGATTGGCTTGGGTAGCAGCCAAACTTGGACGACCAACGGCGGAACTTTGACAGTTGATGGTGCGATTACTGATTTTGGTGCAGGTTATACCTTGACCAAGGCAGGAGCTGGTACTCTTGCCCTTAATGGCCTGAATACCTATACGGGTGGCACCGTTGTGACGGCCGGTACTTTGAGCAGCGTTGGCCCTGCTGGAACTTCCGCGGCCTTCGGTGCGGGTTCGGTCACACTTAATAACGGTACGACCCTGATGATCACAGGTCTCAGCACCCCTACCTTTAACAATGCGTTTATTCTGCCAAGCGGCACGGCGACGATCGCCGCGCCGCTCACTGGCGGTGCGACTACGACACTCGCTGGATTGATTTCCGGAGCAGGCGGGCTGATTATGACGAGTGATGCTGCGGGTCGAAATTTGACACTTAGTAATGCTAACACCTTTGCGGGTGGCGTGACTCTTTCAGGTGGCGCAACCAGTCCTAGGCTGACAATTACGAACATTGCCTCATTAGGCACGGGCACCCTACGTTCTGACCTCACGGCTGGAAGCAATGGCGGATTGGATTGGAATGCAGATTTGAGTGCCAGTTCCGGTATAGCCAATAATATTAATCTGACTGCATTGGGTGCAAATTTTAATTTGGGATTCACTAGTAACTCCAATGCTAAGTTTTCTGGCGTCATTTCAGGTCTTGGTACGCTGGTCAAAGGTGGCAATACAATTGCGGTGCTTAGCGGTGCTAATACTTACTCGGGCGGTACTGCGGTGAATGCTGGAACGTTAACCTTCCTTAATACTGCTGCAAAACCGACTACCGGTACGACCACCGTGGCCGCGGGTGCCACTCTCGGTTTGGGCGTGGGTGGGGTGGGCTTTTTCAGCTCGGCCGATGTGGATGCTCAGTTTCTTGGTACTTTGACCAATGTAACTCGTAATGCGACGTCGATTGTTGGGATTGACACCGCGGCGGGTGATTTTACCTATGCGACCAGCAATGCGACATCAACTTTAGGCATGTCCAAGTTGGGGATTAATACACTTACCGTTTCCGGCAACAACGCTCACAGCGGCCTCACCACGGTGGTTGCGGGTACGCTCAAGTTGGGAGCGGCGGGCGATGGTACGAACACTCCGCTTGGAACAAGTGCCGGTGGAACTGTGATCAATTCCAGTGCCGCGTTAGACCTCAATGGGATCACGCTCAGCACGGCTGAGGCGTTGACGGTCAATGGTACAGGTTTGGGTGGTGGCGGTGCTTTGATTAACACAGGCCTTACGGCAGCGACATACAGTGGCTTGGTTACTATTACGGGGAACGGTAGTAGTCTTGTTGCTACCAGTGCCGATATCATCTTGTCCAATACTGGAACAATTAGTGGTAGTAATGTTAGTTTGACGCTCGGCGGCAATTTAACTGCTACCGCGGGTAGTAGCATTGCGAGTATCATAGCAACCGCAAACGGCTCAGTGATTAAAAACGGCTCAGGAACGTGGACCCTTTCGGGTAACAACTCCTACACGGGTGCGACGACGATTAACAATGGCACGCTCAAACTGGGTGCAGCGGGTGCTGGCGGTAATACCCCGCTGGGAACTGTAGCATCGGGCACGGTCGTGAATTCCGGCGGAACGCTGGACCTCAACGGGATCACGCTCAGCACGGCCGAGGCGTTGAGCTTGAGTGGCACTGGCCTCGATACCACGGGTGCTCTCGCCAATAGCTCCGCAACTGCGGTGACTTATAGCGGCTTGGTCAGTTTAGGTGGTGCCGCTACCATTGCTTCCTATGGGGGTAACATTGCCTTAACGAACACTGGAACGATTACGGGTGCTCAGAATCTAACCCTTGATGGCACTGCCACTGGCAGCAGCGTTGCAAGTATCATCGGCACCACTACCGGTACGCTGACTAAAAATGGCACTGGCACTTGGACGCTTACTGGCAATAGCACTTATACCGGAGCTACCGCAGTGAATGCAGGGATCTTGCTGATCAACGGCACGAATGTCGGTACAGGCTTAGTTAGCGTGGCGGCAGCTGCGACGGCTGGTGGTACCGGTTCGGGTGCCGGAGCAATGAACGTCACGGGAGTGCTGGCGGCAGGTGGGGTGTCTGCAATTGAAAGTTTTGGTTCGGGTGCACTGACGATGAACTCGGGTTCGACTTTCAGTTATGATAGCTCGAATAGCACGGCGACTGGCGCAGACTTGATGGTGGTTAATGGAACTCTATCACTTACAGGGGTTAATCTCAGCTTGAACTCTGCTAACCTTGGATTGAATACCTGGGCTTCGAATGACAAGCTCACTTTGATTAGTTACAAGAACGCTGCAATCACCAGTGGCTTCACCGGCTACAACGATGATACGATTTATAATTTCGGTAGCAATCAGTGGCTATTGAATTACAACGACACCAGCGCGGGGCTCAATTTTTTGGGAGATGCGACGGGAACCTCGTTTGTCACCTTCACCATGCTTACCACGGTTCCTGAGCCAAGTGCGGCGATGTTAGTGGGCGGCCTTGGCTTGTTGGCGATGTTCCGCCGTCGTCGGAATGACTAAACCCGATAAGACCATCTCTTGATCCCAGCATGGATTAGGAAATATTAGCCCCGGGTATTCGGTGAATTTGAGCCGAACACCCGGGGTTTTTTTGGGTTTAGAACGCGTCTTTGACCCAATTGACTTGAGGTTTTTTACCCTCGGCAACTGAAATTTCGATGACGTCGAAACGCCAGGGTAAGTCGCGCGTGCCGAGGGATTTGAGCCAGGCATTCGCACCGCGCTCGATCAAGCGTTGCTTGTCTTTGCCGACTGCATCAAGGCCGCGAATCTTGTTGCCGGCGCGGCGAGTTTTGACTTCAACGAAAAGCAAAAGTTTGCCGTCTCTGGCGACAATGTCGAGTTCGCCGCGATGCGGGCCGCGGAAATTGCGGGCAAGAATTTTACATCCTTGAGAGCGGAGCCACGCGGCGGCGACTTGCTCGCCGTAATTGCCAATCCAGATTCGGTCACGAATTTGACCGTCAGCAACGGTCAAACGGCAAGGTGAGTTGAGCGACCGGCTGAAACGAGCGACGATGGTGGCGACAAGGGCCGTGATTCCGTAATGCTTCAAGGTGTACTTTTGTACCATATCCTTGATGCCTGGCGAAGCCGAATTGGGGGAACTCTCGGTCGATCTCAGCCATGATCCGATCGCGGCTGACTTTGGCGATGATACTTGCGGCGGCGATCGAGAGTGAAAGGCCATCGCCTTTGACGATCGCTTGATATGGCAGGGGGAAGTCTTTGACGGGCAGGCCGTCAATCAAACAATAATCCGGTGCGGGGCTTAGCGCCTCGGCAGCGCGGCGCATCGCCAAGTGGGTCGCTCTTAAAATGTTTAGCCGGTCGATCTCCTCGCGATCAGCAGTTGCGACGCTCCACAATACGGCGGGATTGGTAGTAAGCTGATAGTAAAGCAGCTCGCGGTTGCGGGCAGTAATTTTTTTAGAATCGTCGAGCCCGGGACAACTGAAACCGTGGGGTAAAATCACGGCGGCGGCGGTGACAGGTCCAGCCAGTGGTCCACGGCCTGCTTCATCAATACCCGCGATTTGTCGAAAACCGCGGGCTTGAAAAGCGATTTCAAAGCTTAAATCGGGCATCTCTCAAATTAATACCGAGTAAAGCGATCGCGAGAGGTCAATTGCGAATGGCTGATGGTGGCAAACAGTTGAGTGGCAATCACGCTGCCATCCTTGGTGACTAACACGCCGATGCCGCTATGACTCCACGAGCTGCGCATGTTGTAATCGTGATCCTTGGAGGCTGCCCAAAGTTTAACCAAGCAAGGGGCGGGATTGCTGCCAGGGTTGTTGGCGGTTGCGACGTTTTCGCTGATATTGTCCATTTGGTAACTTTCGCGAGCTGCGAGCGCTCGTCCTTCGAAACCATAATGACTGACATTTTTTCCATAGAGCCCGAATTCGCCATGATGTTGAGAAAGATAGACGCAATGCGCATGGGCGAGCCGATCCAGTCCAGCGTGACGTTCTAAATCTGAGGCTCCGTGGTTGCGGCGGTAGGCATTGACCTCCTTAAACACTTGCCCAGAGAGCGAAGTGTCAGGTTGAAGAGATGCCGATACCGGCACCTTGGTGGTTACGGGTTGGGTCGCGCAGGATGCCAAAGCTCCTAAGCAAGTAACCGCAATGACTTTCATCGATGGATATGATTTCATGGTGGTATGACACTGCTAGTAGGATGACCAAAATCGGGATTAAATGTAAAGCCATTATTAAAATAATGGGGTGTTATCTATTTTAGGGAGATTTGGGCAAATCTCATCAGATAGCATGATGTCTAGGAGTTTATCGAAGATCCGTCTCTGGTCTGGACAGGGGAGGGGGAGCGTCACCAGACTGCCACGACTTTATGCGTATTTCAGACCGTTACATTGGGAAACAGGTGCTTTCGAGTACCTTGTATGCGGTGTTGGTGTTGGGCTTGGTGTTGGTGCTGGGAAATCTTTTTAAGCAGGTTAAACCCTTGCTGGTGGATCAAAAGGCTCCATTTGGCTTGGTGCTGCGGTTTGTGATCAGCGTGTTGCCCTTGTCGCTGATGTACACGATCCCGTGGGGTTTTTTGTCGGCGGTGCTGGTGGTGTTCGGGAGGATGTCGTCGAGCCAGGAGATTACTGGGTTTCGTGTAGCAGGTTTGAGTTTGGTGCGGCTGTCGGTGCCGGTGTTCGTGATCGGGGTGGTGTTGTCGGGAGTGAGCTTATGGCTAAATATTAACGTGGTACCGTACTCAAAGGCATCCGCGATGCAGCTTATTTACGAGCAGGCGGTGCGTGATCCGGATTCGTTATTGAAGCCGGGAGTGGTGCAGGGAGACTTTAAGGGCAATGGGGTAGATCTCCAAAAACTACTGATTGAAGGGAAGAGCGGCGAGTGGGTTGAGGGCTTCCATTTTTACGTGTTGCCAAAGTCGAATAAGGTGGTGGGTAATCAAACTTATATTCACGCAGCACGGGCAGCGTTGTCGGTGGATAAGCTCAAAAGTCAACTGCGGGTGAAACTGGAGGACGCATATTTCGAGACCCGCAATCCGCAGGGCGAGGTGGAGATGGTGTTCGCAAAACAGGCAGAACCTCTGGTGATCGATCTTAAAAACCCACGGGACCGTAAGCCCCGGCCGGGCTCGATGTCGAATGCGCAAATTCGTCGTGAAATCGCTGATAACCCGACCTTGAATCGAGAATCTAAGTTGAAGTTGAAAGCGGAAATCATGACTCGCTACTCGTTTTCGCTGGCATGCTTTGCATTCGCGTTTGTGGCAGTACCATTGGGCATGCAGGGGCAGCGCCGGGATACTTCCCGTGGGCTGATCATTAGCTTGTTGATTGGTGCAAGCTATTTCCTAGTCACGATGATGGCAGCTCAAGTCAAGTCAGATACTGCGGCGACGATCGTGCTGTGGTCGCCGAATGTGATTTGTGTGTTGCTCGGTTTAGTCCTGTTCCGTAGGGCTCGCTATCACTGAGGATTGAGATTTTGAGACGGGTTTCTATGGGTTGGCTTGAGCCTACTGGAACGGGGGGGCGTCCCCTGCACGAATCTAAGACGATGATGAAATTTTCACGAATTGCTCAGAGTTTGTTTTCAGATCATTGAGAGCAACCGCAGTCGGGTTTGAGAAGGGATTTGCAATGATGCTATCATTTTTTGGGCGTAGCTGAACCCGCCAGCAGTCGAGTCCGAACCACGCCGCAGCGGCCAGCGCGAGACCGCTTAGGAGGAGTGCCCATTTTCGGGAGTGTCAGTCATTTTGTGTAAATGATTTTCTGCGGATTGGTGTTAGTGATTGTTAGGCATGTGAGCTTCGAACTCGATGGCGAAATGGCTCAGGGCGCTGGGCCATTTCGCCTCCCAGCTTCCGCCGGAAGGTGCAGCGTAAGCGATTTGATTGCAAAAAAACGCCGCCCTTTGCGAGGGCGGCGTCTTTGGGAGACTGTAGATCGCATTTGCAACTAGGAACGGCGGCGGCGGAGCAAGCAGGCACCGCTTATCAAGCCGAGCGCGATCGCGGTCGGCTCGGGGACAGGGACGGGCATTCCGAGCACGTCGATCTCGCGGAAGACCTGACCTGCACCGCCGCCGTTGTCGATGAAGCTGAACTTGAGAGCAGAGACGTTCGTCGCCAGGGTGCCATTGTGTCCGTTAAAAGAACGTCGCTAGAGCCTCCGCCGGTGTTGTCAGCAAAGGGCTTATAGTTGACTGAGGCCAGCGAGAGGAAGGTGGTCGGTGCTGAAACGGTGGAGTAGCTGATGTTATAGACCTGGTTTGCGAAGGTCCGGCTGTCTGCCCAACCGGAAATCGACTGGATGCTGGTGAGCGAGTATCCGCCTGGGTTGGCTGTGGTGTTGAATTGAAATGTAATCGTCGGGCCCGTGGTGAAGGCTCCACCATCGAAATAGGTGTTACGGCTGAGATCGTTGTTGGTGACTTTAATGGAAGCACCGCCGTCGTAAAGGTGGTTGAAGTTGTTGAACGGAGCGACGTCCCCGCCGAAAGTCGCGACGCTGCCGGTGGTCGAGACGCTAGACACGGCCGCGCTGCCTTGGTTAATGAGGTCGGTGTTTGAGATTAGCGCGTCGTAGTTCGTTTGTGACGGGCTGTTGGTGGTCGCCTGCGTTACGGCGGCGAAGGCTGGCGCGCCGATACTGAGGGTGGCCAGGGAGGCGAGGAGGATTTTATGTTTCATGTTTAACTGAGGTTTGTGCTGCCGAGTTTTGGGATTACGTCTGCGAGCAAAAAATACTTTATTTATATAAAGTGAGTAGCAGGCGTTTTTTCGTGGGCAAGGATTTTTTAAATTTATGTCGGCGACTGAGCAAAGGTGGATTCAATTGTCTGAGCAAAAGTGGACAGTTCTATCTGACTTTTTAGGCAGCTCAGAGACGATATTTTGCGAGGATGGTGGGCCACTGCGGTTCTTGGGGAGTGGGCGGGTGATGACTCGGAAGCTTCCGGGCTGTTGGACGATGGTCACTTGCTGGGTTGCGCGGGGCTGATTTCCAAACGGCGACCCAGGAAGCTGATCTCTCCGGCTTTCTGGACTACCCGAGTGTGGTGGGTGGCAAGATGCAGATCGAGGAGTGCGGCTAGCAGCTCGTTGACGTGCGCCCTGTTAGTCACTGACTCCATGGCGAAGAGGGCGGGGAGACGTTTTTGCCAGAATCCGAACTGGCGCTCGATTTTGCCTTTGGATTGGGGGTCTTTGGCAACGAGGTGGCTGCGCCGATGCAGCCGAGGGTGCGTTGGAATTGGGAGAGGGCGTCGGTGTCGCCGGCTTTGCGGGATTCGTGACCGAAGAGGCTTAAGCCATCGGTGTAGAAGTCGTTAGGTAGGCCGTGGGTGATGAAAATTCTCCTAACATGAGCGAGGTGGTCGAAGGTGGTTTCGGCCTCAATAAAGCCTGCTCCGACGATGAATCGGGTCGCGTCGTCGATGGTGATGGCGAGGATCTGGAGCTTTTCCCCGGGCCACCATTGGTGCGGGGAGCTGTCGTGTTGGAGGAGGTGGCCGTAGCCTTTGCGCTGCCACCGGCGGCGGGGTTTGGGACCGCGTTTGAGGTGTTTGCGGACATGGCTGCGGACGTTAGAGACGGAGCGTTTGAAGGCGAATCGGGGGAAGATCTCGTCTGCTAAAAAGCTGAAGTTGGTGGGTCCGCCGGTGGCGAGGGTGGCGAGGGTGGTGCGCAGGAAAGCCTCGGCTTCATCTGGCCAAGGGGCGGTGTGGTCGCCTCCGGAGGTTCCTAGCGGAAGATGACGGCCACCGGCTAGCCAGAGGGTTTTCAGGTTGTAGAGGCAGGATCGGCCGATGCTGAGCCGGGCGGATGCGTCGCTCGGGGAGAGGTGGCCGTCGTTGAGTGCGGCGAGGGTTGTTTCAATGACTTCGAGGTGCAGTCGATGGAAAAGCTGTTTGTTTTCATCCGGGCATCGAAGTCACACCTACCACTCGCAAACGAGCGTTTATGGGGCTCTGCACCAAACCCCGGAGTTTATCGAATCGGGGCGAATGGCTCCAGGGAAAGCGCCCTTTCCCCGGAGCGCGGTTCCCATTTTGGGAGCCTATCGCACCATCGGGACTCCTCGGGTTGCTCTCCAGCTGAGCCCTATCCGTCCCGGCGGTGAGGCGAACGAGAAACATCGGATTTGAGGATGCCAGAGCAATCGGCGAGCCCGTGAAGGAATCCAGTTTTGCTCAGCTCGCTGCAGGATTTTTTAAATTTGTGTCGGCTTCGGTCAGGGCGTTTGGTTTAAAATGTCACTGGAAGGGAGCGGCGTAAAGAATGAGTTGGATAGCCTTGGCCGGGTGGCGCTGGTAGATCTCGAACCAACTCAATAATGGCTTATCCGTGCCGAAGGGGATGATGGGCAAGCGATCACAGGAGTGATAGCGGTGATGGCTGCCGTTTGGGTATCGATGCGGCCGTGCCCGTCTTCACAGCTCAGGCGAAAAAGGGGGCTCGCAGCGCCGCGACCGCTGCCTGATGGTGCCTGGGGATGCTTGTTTTGATGCCGATGAGCGAGTCGCTGCCTTTTTCGGCGATGATGCTGACGGTGGCTTGTTTGTTGTGTGGCGGATTGGCGGTGATGAGGACGTTTTTCAGCCTGATTTGTGGATCGGCTAACAGGGCGCGGGCTAGGCTCACTTCGCAGTCCTCTTTTTTCTTGTTGGCAGGGATCATTGCGACCGGGCAGTCGTTCTCGTGGCGACAGAGGGTGACGATCATGTCGCATTTGCCGTCAACGATGCTTTTACCATCCAGGGCGAGCTTGCGTGGCAGCAGTCTGTGGTTTGCCCAGAGCCAGGTGCCCAGAGCGCGGGCGTAAAGTGTTGGATCTCGCAGCTGGAAGAGGTCGTTGAGTGCGTCGTAGCTGGGCATTTTGAGCAGTCCGCTTTGCTTGTGGCGCACGCGCAGGCCGATGGCTTCGTGCTGGCGTGGGTCGAGGCAGGCGACTTTTCTTCAAATGGTGAGCATGGCGGTGAGCGGGTGGCGGCGGCTTTGGGCTCAGTGCGGGTCTGCCCCTAACGCGAAGGGGTGACGCTGTGCGACGATAATTAAAATCATCCATTGAAGGGGAGGTTTTTCAGGGTGGGCGGCATGCTGTTTGACGCTGACCTCGGCGGTGGCGCAATCCTCGGGCAGTTGGGGTGCTCACACCAGGACCAAGGCCTTGGGGGCGAGAAGCTTGAGCCGGATTTTTTCGACTTTTAGTTAGGGATCTAGTAAGCGGTGTGGTTTTTAGGAAATTCTTTGGTGTCGCCCGCGCAGGTCCAGTTGGTGACCTTGTAAACGGTGCCCGCATGATTTTCGAGATCATTGAAACTCTCGGTGATCAAGGGCCGGTAACCGTGCTCGTAACTCCATGCGGCACACAGTACCCGCAGGGCCAAACCAAGGCATTGGGAGTCAAGGTTGGGGCGGCGGGTGGATTTTACGACTGGGAAGCTGCACAGTTGCACGATGAATTTGAGTCTTTGCGAGCGGGTCACGGTGTCCCGACGGATCCGGTTGTCGCGATCTTTGAGGTGCCAAGCAGCGATGCACCACAACCGGACGGACACCGGTTTACCATCCTCTAGCAGGAACTGGCCAAGCGGTCACTCCCCTACCGGCCCGCGTCGAGCAGGTGCGCCTCATCAAGCATCTGATGGGAGATGGCCCAGTCCGCCGGGCCTTGTGTGACGTGTATTTCCAACATTCCGGGGGACATTATCCCCTCGACGGCGAGGGGAGTGGATTTGATTCTTACAAGCGTAACCAAGCATTTTTTAGCTTTTTGGTTAGGACTATCTTGAACTCAATTGCAAAAAGGATTGCTGAGTTTCAGACCAAACGCCCTTGGCGGTGCGGTCCTGACACCTCGAATGAATTTACTTGTATTTAGAGTCCTCAACTCTTATAGTAAATATGTTTCTTAATTCCCCCCCTCCCAATGAAAGCTTCAGTTATGCTTTGTTTGGTGCTCCGTGTGATGTTGCTCGCTGCTGCATCACTTGCCAGCGGTGCGGCCTCAGCTCAATCAGGCCTTGACCAACCTCAACCTTTCGCTGCCTATCTCAATGGCATCTTTCCAGCAAATACTCCAGGAAGTGCCCCTGCGGGTAGCTGGTCAACTCAAAACGCGTTTTCAAGTCTCACTTTCCCTGAGCCTGTCCGCATCGTCGAGCACCCTCGTGCCAATAAGCTGGTAGTCGTTTCTAAGACGGGTCCACTCTGGATTTTCGACAATTCATCGCTGACCACGACCAAGCAACTCTTGCTCGATCTCACCTTGAAAACCAACTATCCAAATGTCGGAGAAGGTGGGGTCACCGGGTTTGCTTTTCATCCCGATTTTGGCAATCTCTCCTCACCGAATCGCGGTTATATTTACGTTGCCTATCGCTACACCCCTGGCCAAATCGGTATCAGCTCTTCGGCAGTCCCCGGATTCAATCGAATTTCTCGTTTCACTGTTTCTGATAGCAGCGGTATCGCTGATATCAATTCTGAGTTGATCCTAATCAACCAGTACGACCGCCAACAATGGCACATCGGTGGGAGTTTGTTTTTCGGAAATGACAGTTTCCTTTACATTGGCGTCGGCGATGAAGGTAACGCTTTCAATCGCCAAGACTCTACCCAACGGCTCAATGGTGGCCTTTGGAGCGGCATCCTACGAATCGATGTAAATAACGATCCCACCCGCAGCACTCCGATCAATAGGCAACCACGCGATGCCTCTCAAATCAACTCGGCCTCAGATTCGCAAGTGAATCCGCGATCTTCCACTTGGCCTGCGACCTTTACCCAAGGATATTCCATCCCCCTCGACAATCCCTTCCGTGATATGAACTTCATTCCCGGTCAAAGCGTTGAATCCGCTTCGCTTGGTGAATTTTACGCGATTGGCATGCGGCACCCTTGGACGATTTCTCAGGATCCCGTGACAGGATACATTTGGTACGCAGATGTTGGCGAAGATCAACGTGAGGAAATCGGCAGAGTGGTCAAAGGCGGTAATCACCAATGGGGGTTCATAGAGGGACTCAATTATCCAGGACCCATCAGCCAGCCCTCGCCACTTATCGGAATTTCAACACCGCCGATCTTAGATTATACTCATGCCGTTGGCAAAGCTGTTATTGGCGCAGGTGTCTACCGTGGTCCAATTTTCCCAGAACTTCAAGGCAAGTATATCTTCTCTGACTTTAACAATGGTCAACTCTGGGCAATTGCTGCTGCCGAGAACGGTCCTATTACCATAAACAGCAATACGAATTTACCCACAGGCGTCGAATTCATCATGCAACTACCTGCCGGTTTCTCTGCTGGCATCAATTCCTACTGTTTGCTTCGCGACGGGAATATTCTTTTGGCTAAAACTGCCGGTGGAGCTCTCGACGGTGGGACTATTTTGAAAGTCGTTCGCCAAGGTGTGGCGACTCCTCAGCCTCCAACATTGCTCTCTCAGACAGGGGCATTCCAAAGCCTTACTACTCTAACTCCAATACCCAGCTTCATTCCTTATTCGTTGATCATGCCATTTTGGTCAGACAATGCTCTCAAAACCCGCTGGCTGGCGGTTCCCAACGATGGAACTCATGACACCACCGCAGAAAAAATTAGCATCACCCCAGAAGGTGATTGGAATTTCCCGCTCGGAACCGTGATGATCAAACATTTTGAGATGGCACTCGACCAACGGAATTTATCTCTCAAAAAAAAGCTTGAAACTCGCTTCCTCATCCATGGTAACGATGGTTGGTATGGAGTGACTTATCGTTGGAATGCCGCAGGTACCGACGCAACTTTGCTCGATGATACTCAGCTCGAAATTTTACAAATCACGGACAGCCTCGGAGCCACGACTCCTCAAGTTTGGACT
This sequence comes from Akkermansiaceae bacterium, assembly GCA_043782285.1. Classification (GTDB taxonomy): domain Bacteria; phylum Verrucomicrobiota; class Verrucomicrobiia; order Verrucomicrobiales; family Akkermansiaceae; genus Luteolibacter. The sequence goes on from JAYWAR010000496.1 coordinate 15,354, forward strand.
TACCCAAGTCGTACTCAGTGCCTGACCTGCCATACTCCCACCGCCGGTGGCACACTTGGCACGATGACCCGACAGTTTAACAAGGATCAACTTTACCCCACTACTGGACGCACGGCCAACCAGCTGATCACTTTGAGCTCACTTGGGTTTTTCCAAACGCCTATTAATTCGAATGATCTGCCCAATATTTTAACACTTAAAGCTGTAACAGACACCACCGCCACTTTATCACAACTCGCTAGATCTTATTTGGATTCGAATTGTGCTTATTGCCACCAGCCAGGTGGAGTTCGAGCCAATTTCGACGTCCGCTATACCACCACACTCAACGATTCTCAAATATTATACGGTCCACTTGTCGACTCTCTCGGTATCGTCGGCGAGGCAGTGGTTGTTCCGGGAGATAGTTCACGCTCGATCATGTATCAACGAGCCAACTCAGCGAACGAAGCCCATTCAATGCCGCCGGTTTCTAAGTCCCTTATCGACACTGCAGGCATGGGTGTTCTCAGGAACTGGATTGATAGCCTCGCCACCAATAGCGGAAATAACACCGCTGTTGGTGGGAATTTTAGCGACGCGCATCAAGCCTTACTCTTCGTCAATAAGACGGATCGCTTCACCAATACGGAATCAGCTCCTATTACCATTTCTATAACGGATTTTAGTTTTTTTGCCACCAAAAAAGGCAATCCTGTTACCCCGTTCATTGCGACCGTCTCGGCGAATGATTCTTTTACGATCAAGGCCATCGGCAACACGCGTACTGCCATTGAATATCAAATTGGCGAAAATCATTTCAGTTTCTCTACGACTGGACAAAACACAATGACCCTAGCCTTGGGTGAAACGATCGTCACCGGTTTTATGGACTGTCTTTCTAGCGGTAGTGGTTGGGGTAGCAGTTCGGTGATCCCAGCTTCGACTACTGGAGGACTTGCGGAAGATGATGTTTGGGGCCTCTTACCCAATCCGCTGATCTCTGCAAATACGATTTATAACGCGAGCATCAACACTCCCGCGATTGTCGTTGGGCAAACGATTCTTTTTACAAATGCTGGCAAAGCACTCACTGTTTACCCCAGCTTACGCAGAACTTACAAATTCGCAGTTTCTTATGTGCTTGGAGTGCAACCACTACCGATTGTCGTTGGCAGCACTGGCACAAATCTGATTGCGAACGGAAGTTTTGAATCCGGAGTTACAGGATGGACTACGACGGGTAACTTAACAATCGAATCGTCTGCACCTTGGTCAGCAACATCAGGCAACAACCTCGTTGCCTTTAATGGTGGTGAAGCTCTACCTAATGGAGTTCTTTCACAAACTTTTATAACGACGGTAGGACAAAGCTATACACTCGCTTTTGATGCTGGAGTCGTTGCCTACAATACCAACGCCCAAACGATGCAAGTGTCTCTTTCTGGCGCAGGGAGTCTTTTTTCTCAATCGATTACTCTCAGTGGTTTAGGAGGGGGGACCAATCGCTGGCTGCCCCAAAGCTTTACTTTTGTGGCAGACAGCGTAACGACGACGTTAACTTTCAGAGACTTATCTACCTTCACCAAAAGTATTGATCTCATGCTCGACAATATTCGGGTAATTGATCCAGTCAGTTCATCGAATACAGCTCCAATTGCAGCAGCGGATATTTATTCAAGTACCCAGAATACAACACTTGCCGTTCCGTTTCCAGGGGTTCTCGTTAATGACATGGATGCTCAAGCCAATTCACTTACTACGGTGATTGATTCAATAGCAACACATGGTAACGTTATCTTAAATTCCAATGGTAGCTTCAGCTACGTACCCAATACCGGCTACACAGGACCTGATTCATTCACTTATCACGCCAATGATGGCAGCCTCGACTCAAATATCGTGACTGTATCCATCGTGGTTAATGCCGCTGTTTCCGCAGCACTGGTCAATGGCAGTTTCGAATCAGGATTCACCGGATGGACAATAAGTGGAAATCAGATCATTAAATCGGCAGCACCATATGCAGCAACCGATGGGACCAAGCTAGTAGTCTTCAATAACGGTAATACTACTCCTAATGCCATACTTTCCCAATCTTTTGCCACTGCCGTAGGTCAAACTTACATCCTTGCTTTTGATACCGGAGTCTTATCCTACAATACGAATTCACAAACCATGCTGGTCACAGTTACAGGTACGAATGACCTGCTTTCTCAAACTCTTATCATCAATGGTCTAGGATCTGGCCTTAATCGTTGGTTGTCCCAAAGTTTTACTTTTGTGGCCAATAGCACGACCTCAACTCTCACTTTTAGAGACTTATCCACCACCACTGAAGTCCTTGATCTACTACTCGATAACGTCCGAATCACCAAACTTGTCCCGTCCCAAAATACTGCACCTCTTGCCATTGTAGATTCCTACACAACCACTCGAGATATCGCACTCGTTGTTCCTTCGCTGACGGGAGTACTTGCCAACGATACGGATGCTCAATCCGACCCGCTCACGGCTATAATCAATCTCCCCCCGAGCCATGGAAATCTTATCATTAATTCCAATGGTAGTTTCAACTACACCCCTGCGATTGGCTACCTAGGAGGTGATTCATTCACTTATCATGCGAATGATGGTAATTTAGATTCCAATATCGTGACCGTGACAATCACCGTTAATCCGATGATTTCGAGGGGGCTTATTAACGGCAGTTTTGAACAAGATTTCACCGGTTGGACTAACACGGGCAATCTACAAGTTAAATCGGCGACACCTTATTCACCGACCAATGGTAGCAAACTTGTGGCCTTCAATAATGGCAACTCTACCCCAAATGCTGTGTTGACACAAACTTTTCCCTCTGCAGTGGGTCAAACTTATAACCTTACCTTTGATCTAGGAGTTCTATCTTATAACATAAATTCCCAAAAGATGCTAGTCAAGGTCACGGGTAATGGCAATCTAATCTCCCAAACGATTACTCTCAGCGGCTTAAGTGGCGGCACCAATCGTTGGCTGTCACAAAACTTTAGTTTTGTTGCAAATAGTGTCGCCACGACTCTCACATTCATGGATCAGTCCACCACGACCAATGGTCTCGATTTGATCCTCGATAATGTTCGGATCATCGGACCTGCTAGCCTCAATTCTGCTCCAGTGGTAGTAGCCGATTCCTATTCGACCACTATGAATACCTTACTGGCTGTCGCGGGTCCAGGGATTCTCGTTAACGACAGCGATGCCCAATTCGATCTTTTGACTGTCGCGCTTGATTCCGCACCAAGTCACGGAAGTATTATTTTGAATTCAGAGGGTGGTTTCAATTATACCCCCGATGTCAGTTTCACCGGACTTGATTCATTCACCTATCATGCCAATGACAGCCGATTAAATTCGGATATCACGACTGTTAATATTACGGTAAATACGCCCACCACTGCAATGGTTTTTAATGGTGGTTTTGAACAAGACCTGAGTTTCTGGAATGCCAGTAATGTCGTTGTTGTTTCAACGAATCCTTTCGAGGGAACCAAAGCACTTGATTTGAAATCGGGTTATCTTGAACAATCGATCACAGCACTCGTTCCTGGCGATACTTACACGATCTACATGGCCTACCGATCACAGACTGGAGTGATCGGTCTGCTCGGTGATGCAACGGTTTCAATCAATGGAATCCAAATTGGTGAAATTCACAATGGATCGCCCACGGAGTATGTCGATTGTAACGGCTTTTCGTTTGTACCTACTGGGACTTCGGCGATTCTGCGTATCCAGTCGTTGGAAACTGGGACTGTCGGTTTACTGGTCGATGCCATCCATCTCGAGCATGCACGACTGCCTGTCCCGCCTGTCGCATCTGTGTTGAAGAACGGCAGTTTTGAAGATCAGACTGGTCTCAGTGGCAACAATCCGCACGTTTGTGGACTCAAGCTGCCCGGATGGCTTGTCACTCAGGAAAACGTGGATGTGATTCGAGTTTCGGCCTTTTCGGGCTGGTCAGCGGTTGAAGGTGCTTGGGTTCTCGATCTATCTGGCCATGGCCCTGGTGGTATTGCTCAGACTGTAAATAATTTAGTTCCCGGTAAATTTTACACATTATCCTTCGCGTATGCACGCCATCGTTACTGGGATGGTGATCCTATTCTTAAAGCTGAGGTTTACGCCAATGGATTACTTGTTACTACTGTGACAAGGGACCAATCCCAAAAAGTTCCGGCGTGGACAAGACTATTCTTGCAAGTCCCTGCATCACAAAACGGAATGATAACCCTTGAATTTCGTTCGATCTCTAAATTAACAGGAGGTAGTATTATTCTTGATGATGTTACTCTTCAACCCACGCCCCAAGTTCTTGCAACAGATCCCATCACGCCGGGCTCTACTGTACTTCAAGAAGTTCCCAATGGCAGCTCTTCAATTGTTAAAACGGAAGTTCCCAGTATCGGCACACTCTTACTTTCAGGCACTCCTGGAAGCCTTGTTATCAGTATGATGGCTCCCGAGCCTGGCATCTACAGTTTGGAACGATCGTCAGATATTCTTACTTGGGAACAGGTTAGCCAAATACATTACGAAGCACAAGAATTGGTGGAATTCTACGAACCTCAAGATTCACTTTATTCAGAACCAACTAAAAATCAATTATTCTACCGAATCGGACTCGATACCGATACTCAACCCTATTAATTTTTATCATGGTCATCTCATCGCCTTCCCAAAGTGGTCTGAGATGCTTGATTTATCATTGGGCTTGAGGTATTTTGACGTTTTATGATTTTTGAATTTTTCAGTTTTTAGTGATCCATCTAGAGCTTATCTCAGACCCTGCGAGCTCTTGCTGTATCTGGTTGTAACAGTGACAAAATGATAGCATGAGAGCCTAAAAAGACCTTCATGTCCCGAATTCGTCTGGCGGGATACCTCTACCGAGAGTTGTTTTCACGGACAGTTTTCAGGTCGTCAGATTGGGGACGGGTGGTTTTACCGGTGGCTTTGCACTTATTTTGGGCCGATAGCGGATTTCAGGCCGTGACCATGCGAGTGGCGATGAGCAGGTCGGCCGTGAGCGTTGCCCCAAGCGCCCTGCATACGGGTTTGCTACGGCGGGGGCGTAGCAGTTATCCTAGAAACAGAAATGGAACCACAGATGAACCCAGATTCACACGGATAATCAAAGAGTGATGGATGTTAAGCCTCTCACCCGCTGAGTGAGAGGTGAATTCTTCACTATCCTCTTACGATCCGTGATAATCCGGTGTGTTAGGCCAAGCCTGGCTATTCTCGTGATCTGAAGGGTGATCATCATGTCAAATAAGTGTCCAATATGTAGCCAATCCGGCACCGAAAGGAGTCATCCTCAAGGTGAAGCTCGGGTGGCAAACTCGCGCGCTGTCATATTATAAGTGAACTTGTTTCGGCCTCGTTACACAAAGTGGAGGCGGCCAATCTTCCAGATGTGCTGAAACCTGCTACCGCCAGTGAAGCGACACTTAAGTGCCGCTGGCGGGCCTTGCGGGGTGAATGGAGACAGCGCGTAGGGAAAGAAAAGCCGAGGAACCTGAGAATGGGAGCGCAGCGGACTTAGAGTCCCCGGAGGTGAGCACCGCGAGAGGTGAGTTCAGCGAATCATACCCGCCGGGTGGTGGCAAAGTTGGCGTGGTCCATCGCTGCCGCCGCCGGGAGTTGGACAGGCCGATCGTAGCAAAGAACGGCCTAACAAGCCCGGAACGAAGGGGGCTGACTGCAAGTGCGCAACCCTTGAAACGAAATGCAACTGCTTGACCCACAGGTCCATTACGGGATTACCAATAGGAACTTCCTAGACGTCCTGATGGAACATCTGCCGAGGAAATTGCATGAGTTGCAATGTAAGCTATTCGTTCCAAGTTAACGCTTAAATAACTGATATTTAACGATTTAGATTAAAAATAATCACTATGCTAGCTTGACAATGTGAGCGAGCTAGCAAGCTCGGTATATCAAAAGCCTTACCTGCCGACTGCTGGTGGCCGAGCCTGCCCGACCTTGATCCAATCGCAAACCAAACCCGATGGATCA
>JAYWAR010000497.1:0-7986 GCA_043782285.1 Akkermansiaceae bacterium
CACGGCTGACACCTCTGTGGAAAATAATCATCAGCGTACTGATTTTAGCGCTCACTTGGCTAATGTATGAGGCAACGCTAGAATTGCTGAAGACGCTCAAAGAGCTCGAAAAAATCTTACCCGTGAGCTAACGTTTCGCTGGCGCGTCGATGATCCCTTCCGCGGTTTCCTGCTTGAGGCGGAGTTGGCCGCAGGCGGCGTCGATGTCGTGGCCTTTTTCGAGACGTAAGTTGGCGGTGACGCCGCCGGATTTGAGAACTTCTTGAAATGCACGGCAGTGATTATTCGGCGGGCGTTTCCATTCTAGACCGTCGACGCGGTTGTAGGGAATCAGGTTCACTTTTGCACCTAGGCGACGGGCGTGGCGGGCAAGGATAGCAGCTTGTTCGAGTGAGTCGTTGACGTCCTGAATGAGGATATATTCAAGGGTAAGTTTTTGGGTTTTCTGGGCATTCCAATAATCGAGCGCGGCGAATAGCTCGGCGACTGGCCATTTTTTGTTGATCGGCATGATTTGCTCGCGGACCTCGTCGGTGGCTCCGTGGAGGGAAATCGCTAAACGAATTTGTTGCGGGTGCTCGGCGAGTTTTTGGATTTGTGGCACCAAGCCGGAGGTCGAAATTGTCAGGTGCCGCGCGCCGAGATGCAGAGTTTGTTGGCCGGTGATCAAGGAGATGGCTTCGAGGAGATTATCGAGGTTGGCGAGCGGCTCGCCCATGCCCATGAAGACCAGCGAATCGACGCGTTCACCGGAAAGTTGCTCGGCGGCGAGGACTTGGCCGGCGATTTCCGAGGCGTCGAGGTTGCGGGTGAAACCGGCCAGTCCCGAGGCACAGAATTTACAGCCGTAAGCGCAACCGACCTGCGAGGAAACACAGAGCGTGCGGCGGTCAGATTTCTCGCCGTAAAGCGCAGGGTTCGCCGGGATCAGCACGCTCTCGATGTAGCGGCCGTCATGCAGCCGGAACAGGAACTTGCGGGTGGTGTCAGCGGAGCCTTGGGTGTTACTGTGTTCGAGCGAGCTGAGGCGGAAGGACTCGGCCAGTTTCGTGCGGAGGGCTGCGGGAAGGTTGCTCATCGCGTCATAGGAACTGACCTTTTTTTTCCAAATCCATTCGAGGATTTGCTGTGCACGGAAAGTCGGTTGGTTGGCGGCTTTGAGCCAAATTGCCAGGGATTCGGGAGATTGACCGGTGAGAGCAGGAAGTGGCACGGTTTTTGAAGTTCGAAGTTTTTAGCGGGTGGATCATGATCCATGATCGGATCGGTCATGGAAATTCAATATCTTTGCGATCACATCGCGTGGTGATCATAAGTTATACCTTCAAGCAACACTTTGTTGGGTTTTCACTCAAATCAGAATGGATTTTTTTGACGCCCGCCGGCGATGCAGAAACTTGGAATCAGTCTAGCACTCAAATTGTGACGGGATTGCTCAATTCTACGGGTATTGCGACTGGAGTGAATTTCAGTTGTGCTGTCAGCAACAGTTATGGCGTTGATCGTTGGGGTGTTCCCGGTCCGCGGCCTCTCCTCAATGATTCCGCGCGTGATTTTAACACTTCGGGGGCAGGTAACTTTGTCACGATGACGCTCAGTGGGCTCACCCGTGGCGATATTTACGATGTCTGAGTTGCATCTAGCAGGTACACAACCATGACTGGATCTTGGTCTACGGCCAACATCACCTCCACCGTTGGAAGTCAGGCGATTGACAGTACCGCTCTCAACAATCCTGGGGCCAATTGGATACAGGGAAACAGTTACGTGCTCTTTCATAATGTGGCGGTGAGCGCTACTGGCACTCTCTCCTAACTGAAACTAGCACCTGAGGCACGTGTTTACCCTTCAGCGGTTTCCAATTGGTGAGTGTGCCGGAGCCCTCTGCGGCACTGCTCGGTGGTCTCGGGATTCTGGTTTTAATGCGCGCCGCCGTGCCTGAGAATTGGTTTGGTAAGCGGAGTGATTCGAGCGCTGAAGGTTAAGTGAAACAGCCAACAAAAATCCCCACTTCACCGGATCGGGTGGAGTGGGGATTTGGTTTTCAGTGAAGCTGGGGTCTGCTAGCTGGAGTTGCTCTAATTAACGATCGAGAAACGAATTCCAGTGTTCCAGATTGTCTTTTTGGGCTTCGAACAAACTGGTGGTGTCCTCGTGAATCGTGATTGAGGTGATTTTGTCGCCCTTGGCGATTTGATTGACCACGTCTTGTCCTACGATCACTTCGCCGAAGACGGCATGCTTGCCGTCGAGGTGTGGAGTGGGGAGGTGAGTGATGAAAAATTGGCTGCCGTTCGTGTTAGGACCGGCATTGGCCATCGAGAAAATTCCTGGCTTGGAGTGTTTCAGCGAGTGGTCAATTTCATCGGCGAATTTGTAACCGGGGCCGCCGGAGCCGGAGCCGGTTGGGTCGCCACCTTGGACCATGAAGTTGGCGATGACGCGGTGAAAGGCGACGCCATTGTAATAGCCGCGTTTCGCGAGGTTGAGGAAATTGGCGCAGGTGATTGGGACTTGGGAGGCGAAAAGCCTAGCATTGATATCGCCTGCGGTGGTGTGTATTGTGATTTTAATATCGGACATGAATGCGAGCAAATACTGGATTTGCGAGTGTTGCAACTCAATCGTGGGCATCGGGCTGGATGAGGCCCCGGGCTCTGTGAGACAGGGTTTTACCCTTCGCCGTTCGCGAGCACCCAGAGGTATTCACCGGCGATTTGTTGTTCGACGGGACGTTGCAAATCTTGTGGTAGAACGCTCCAAGTATAAGTCTCGATTTCGTAGTGCTGGCAGGCAAGAGGGTGGTTTTGCCGCCATTTGAGGACTTCGCGGGTTTGATCGCGGGTTGAGCAGAGCGGGAGGTTTGGCTCGGCATCGAGCGGAATGTGAAAATGCACTCTCATTTCCTCGAAATCTGCCGGATTGATCGCGTCATCTTGAACTGCAGCGAAAAATAAGGGCAGATCCGCGAAACGTGTGATTTTGCCGTTAGCTCGACGTAAGAGCACTTGGTGAAAATAGACAGGCTCGTCGAATGCACGAATCGCGGCGAGAGCGGTCGGCTGGCGAGGATCGAGCGCCAGTGCACTGGATAAATGGATTTTGGAAATTCGGATACCGGCGGCAACTAAAGCGTTGAGAGAGTTTTGGGCGGCGTCATACTCGAGCGCGAAGTGGCAGGCGTCGTAGTTGACGCCAATCCGGCGGCGAATCACTGCCGCGTCTGGAGCGGCTGCCTGCAAGCGTTGGAAAAATGCTAGGGTTTCTGCGGTGTTTTCAAAATGCCCAAGCGGCTCGGGTTCGAGGCCGAGGTGAAAATCGAGGTTGTAGTCGGTGGCGAGCTGTTCAAGCCAAGTTGCCAGTTCGATCAAGTTTTTTAGGATGGCGGTTTCATCGGCAGCGAAGGTTTTGTGTGAACCGGGCAAGGTTGAAACCGAGGCTCCGGTGCCTGGCCGTGCGACCGCCGCCAGAATTTGGAATAAGTCCATGGTGTAATCTACCCGTGCTTGTGCTGTCCAATCTGGCTTGAAAACTTGCTCTTTTACTCGGGTACCATGAAAGCTGCCGTAGGGAAAACCATTGATGGTGAAAATATAGGTGTTCGTTTCTGTCAGCCAGTTTTTGAATTCTAACAAATGAGTTTCGGTCCGAAGCTCCCGCGCTGCGACAGCCGACAAGCGCAGGCCGATGGCAAAAGCGTCTTCAGTAGCGAGTGTGCCTGTCAAACGTAGCCGGTCGCGGACCGCGAGCACTTGGGTTTTAAGCACCGTAAAAGTCTCAGTCCAAGTCTCAGCAGGGTGAATGTTGGTGCAGTAAGAAAGATGGGAAGCTGCAAATTTCATGAAATTTGGATTGTAGCTGAGCCTCGCAAATTCCTCGGTTAGCGGGTAGAAGCGAGTGAGATTTGCTTGTGAGCTTGTGCTCGCGTTAGCTCACCAAATGGGCACCTTGTGAGGGGCGTGAGGCGAAAATCTGAGGGTTAATCCCCGTTAATTTTTGGTATTCCTCGCCGAGAATGACTGCAATTTCCGATGCTTTACGCGACTCGCAAAGAGTTACGGTGGAGCCACCAAAACCGCCACCGGTCATCCGTGCGCCGATAACACCGCCGTTACGCCCAATTTTCCGGGCAATTTCCACGAGGATGTCGAGCTCCTTGCACGAGACTTCGAAATCGTCGCGCAGCGAGTCATGGCTGGCGGCCATCAGTGGGCCGAGGGTTTCGAAATCATTCCTCGCGAGCGCAGATGCAGCCGCAATGGTCCGAGAAATTTCTCCGACCACATGGCGCGAGCGGCGGTTGATCGGCTCTCCGAGTTTTTCCCAATTGGCCTGCACGTCGGCGGCGGAGACGTCGCGCCACGAGGCCTTACCTAACATGGCTAGGCCGTCTTCGGTGTGATTCCGGCGGTTGGCGTAAGCGCCGTCAGAGAGCTCGTGGTTGACCATGGTATTGGAAATCAGTACGGTTAGATCAGGATTTTCAAAAGGCACCAAATCAGGCTCACCGGTCCGGCAGTCGATCAAGACCAAGCGATTTGATTTGCCGAAGGCAGAAGCGAACTGGTCCATAATCCCGCAAGGGACCATGGCAAAGTCGTGTTCGGCTTTCTGGCAGAGTAAGGCTTTTTCTTTGGTGTCGAGTACGGTGTCGAGCAAGCCCTCGAGAAAAGTAGCGGTGGCGCACTCGAGTGCGGCGGAAGAGGACAGGCCGGCACCACCGGGGATGGAAGAGATGATGTAAGCATCGAATCCTGGGATGTGATGACCGCGGTCTTGAAAGCCACGGATCACGCCGCGCACGTAGTTTGCCCATTTGGGCTCAGCAGGGATTTGCAGTTGGCTGAGATCCAGCGTGACAATTTCCTCTTCGATCGCTGAACGGAGTCGCGCTTGGTGGCTGTCGTTCGCGCAACCGGCGATGACGATGTAGCGGTCGATCGCGAAAGGCATGACGAAGCCGTCGCAGTAATCGATATGTTCGCCGATGAGGTTGACTCGACCCGGAGCAGCGGCAGTAATGGTGGCTTTCGTCTTAAAATGATCAGCAAGTCCGAGCGCAGCGTCGGTCACAAGGTCGGTGAGGTCAGGATTGATCTGGAGCATGGGAGCGAAAGTTGATTGAAGTTAGGATTGAATGGGTGGCTCAAGGCGGCGGCGATAACTTTCGACGGCTTGCCTCCAGACATCATGCAGCCCTTCTGCGGGGCGTAGCCAGACCGCGCGGTGCATCAGGAGCATGGCGGGGGCGTGGTAGAGCAATTCTGCGAGTTCGTTTTTGGCAAGTCCGGTTGGCCCCTGACTGAGGCAGCGCTCGGCGAGTGCGGCGTCGGTGGTGGTAATTTCCGAGTGCTCGAGCAACGAGACATGTACTCCGTTGACATAGGGATCGACGACGGCGGCGATGATTCCACGGCGGCCATCGACGGCGGCATCGAGTGCGGGATCGACGGCGGCGGTGGCGTTATCGGCGAGAAGAATGACCGGAGGTGGATTGAGTTCTTCGGGGGTGGAGAGGATTTTGTATTTAGCGAGTGCGCGGCCGTAGCGAGAGCGGCTGGTCCAGACGGAGACTGGCGCGGCGAAAATTAAACCCGCAAGGATGGGAATCATCCAGGCGGTGAAGGTGAGACTAATTTTTAGCGCGATGATGGTCCATAGTATTCCCATGACTGTTTGAACGGCGTGGAAGCGAAAGGCGTCCCCCCATGAGGTACCATCGGTTTCGCGATTTTGATTGCCCCAGCCGACGGCGCGTTGGCAAATGATACTTAACACCATCATAGTGTGGGCGGCCATGATCGATGGGGCGAGCAGCATCGAAACGATAGTTTCAAGGAGAGCTCCTGAGACCAATGGTATCACTCCGCCAAAGGAACGACGGATGCTTGGGGTTAGAATCGCGCCAGTAACGGCGAGGATTTTGGGCAGAAATAGCAGCGCAAAGATAACCCCCGTGAGGATGATACTTTGCTGAATTCCGTCGATGTGAAACCAGCGAGCGGCGTAGGATTCGAAGGGCAACAGGCTCAACTTACTCGAGGAGCGATCCCAAGCGATCCACGTTCCTAAGGCCAAAAATAGAAACCAGAGCGGGCTGCCAAGATAGGCCATGATTCCCATAAAAAGGTGCATTCGCACCGAAAACGGTAGCTTGCGGGCGAAGATCAGCCAGAGGTGCTGAAGGTTTCCTTGGCACCAGCGGCGATCACGGATCAGGTGATCCACTAAAGTTGGCGGAGCTTCTTCGTAGGTGCCTTCGATGTCCCACGCGAGCCAGACTTCCCAACCTTGGGTGACCATTAAGGCAGCCTCGACAAAGTCATGGCTGAGAATTCGTCCCCCAAATGGCTCGCGTCCAGGCAAAGCCGGCAACTCGCAAAATTCGGAGAACGGCTTCACACGAATCAAGGCATTGTGGCCCCAATAGCTGCCACCACTGAGTTGCCAGTAATTGAGTCCGCGGATGAAAAGCGGCCCGTAAAGCCGCATGGCAAACTGTTGAAGTCGGGTGAAAACGGAAATGCCGCGAATCAGTTTGGGTGGGGTTTGGAGAATCCCGAGGCGTGGATAGGCTTCCATCACCCGAGTCATGGTGACGATGTCGGCACCGTCCATCAGGCTGTCTGCATCGAGCACTAACATCGCTTCATAACGGCCGCCCCAGGTGCGAACAAAATCTCCGATGTTGCCGGCTTTACGGTTCTCGTTGGTTTTACGACGACGGTAATAAATTCGGCCAAATCCGCCGAGACGTCGGCAAAGATTGGTCCAAGAAGTTTCCTCCATCACCCACAGATCGAGATCGCGAGTATCACTGAGGATAAAGAAGTCGAACGAATCGAGATTGCCGGTGGCTTCGATCGAGCGGTAAATTGCTTCGATTCTGGCACAAACGCGCACGCTGTCTTCATTGTAAACTGGGATGACCACGGCATGCCGCTTGGTAAGTGGCCCGGTTTTGCCTTCTGCCAGTTTGCGAATTCTAACAGATTTCTTGCGACCTAGCAGCATGTCGATAGCACCGAAGATTGCATGAAACGAGCCGAGCACGAGTAGCCCGTTGAGAATCAAGAAAATCACTAACAGCGGAAAGTGAGCTTTTTGGAACTGCATCCGCCAGAACAAATCGGCCAACCAAAGAGTGGCGAGAATATTGACGAAGATGACACTGCCGAAAAAAAGTGTGCGGCGCAGAACCGTGCGAAAACGACCGAAGAACGGTTTGCCGGAATCGCGGGTGATAAGATCGAGATTTTCCATTAGAATAGTATATACCCGACGACGACAATGATCGTGAGTAACAGCAGCCCGATGAACATCAAGCGGATGATCGGTCTGCGATCCATGGTTTCCCACCACTGGGCAGCACCGCTACCGATTGCGTTGAGTTCGAGCGGTTTAGGAATCATCGTCAATTCTGCGAACTGGGGGCCAGCGGCAAGATACGATTTTTTCATGGCTTCGACAAATTCGGGTGGCCAGGGTGCTGGTGTTAGGAACACGCCTTGCCACTGGCCGGGCATGCCAGCGAGTAACAAGGCAAGGCGACCACGTGCGGCAAGCCGCCGATTTTCCAGAGGGACATCGAGCACGTCTTCGGTCCAATGGGCAACTTCGGTTAAGGTTTCTTCCATGGCGAGAAACCGAGCTGGTTTATCCGGTTCGTTGACGCGACGGGCAGAGGCGCGCCAGAGAATGCCGCGGACCAGTTCTGCGACTAACAAGCGATTTCTCAAGCGCAATGCTTGGAGATAAGCCTCAACTGCGGCATAGGCTTCTTCCCACTCATGGAGTTCAGCCTCGCTGAGGGGGCGTAGGGTATCTAAGGAGTGACGCGGTAAACCCATGTTTCAGTGATGAAATTGTCGCCACGTTTGATGCAGCAACGCAGTTCGACGGGGCCAATATCCGCCAGTTTGCCGCCCTCGGTGGACGGAGTGATTTGGAAGGCAACCCGCCAGCGAGCATCTGGCATAGGCTGAA
>JAYWAR010000498.1:0-7972 GCA_043782285.1 Akkermansiaceae bacterium
TCATTCGGGTCATCGACGGGGGTGGCTAGCACTTTAAAGTGACGCCTTTGTCTCCATGATTTGGTAAATCGTGAAAAATGCAGCAGCACTTAAAATAGCGAGTGCGGCGCTACCGACGAAGAGGTCGGTGTGGGTCGTGCGGGGCCGATTCGGCGATGCGGATGCTGGAAAAACGATGGCGGCGTAAAACATGCCCGCCAGTAAACCTCCAGCGTGTGCGGCGTTATCGATCAAGCGGTAGCCGATGAGCCCAATCACGGCAGTAAGTAGCACCCCGCCGGCGAGGCGACGGCGTGCCCGGCGCGGAACTAACCGGGCATGCAAGGTTTCAAAAACTAATAGAAATCCTAAGCAGCCCATCAATCCGCCGGACGCGCCGACCGACGTTGCCGATACCCATCGGGCGGAAGCCTCGCCACCGAGAGTGGCGGCGAAGAGGAAAACCATCGGTAAGTGAGGCCAGCGGGCGAAGACTTCTAAGCGTTTGCCGAGATACGCCAGTGCCGCCACGTTCATTAGAAAATGCAGCAGGTTACCATGCAGCCATGGGGCGGTGAACAAGCGCCACCATTCGCCTTGTTGGTAGCGGTCTTTGATTAAACCGGCTGCGGCAGTGCCATCCCAATGTTGCAGTAGGCTCAACAGTGAGCTCCAGCCATCGGTTTTAATTTTAAATAATACCTGAGCCAGCGCCACTAGGGTAATTAGGCCCAATAAAACTCGGGTCACTGGGGATTTTTGCCGGTCCAACCAAGTTTCGAAGCGAATGGCAGGTGCAGCCTTGGCGATTCCGGCTTCCGTCCAAGTGCCGAGTTCGATCTGCCGTTTCCTTGCCTGGTACCACGGAATAAAGGCAAAAATCACAAATACTAATAAGCCCAATCCACACGAGTTTGAGCGTAATAATGCCGTTGACGCAAATTTAAAGCCTGCCAATAAATCGGGAGTAAGGCCAGATGTCACCGCCAAACGTTCAGCTAACTTCAAATTAGGATAGAAGGTATAGATAGATAATCCTGCGAGCAGCAAACTGCCACCGCGTAACTTAAGTGTCGCATTTGCCAAATCGTTGCGTGCCCAGCGTGCGCGGGCGATGCGTAACGCATCGCCCATACCTTCGAGTTCTTCGGGTAAAACCATCCGTAAGTGACTGGGAGCCCAAACCAAAGTGACACTCGCATCGGGATCCTCACGGATGGCCGCAGTTAGGGCGTCTAGCGAATCGCAAACTTGAGATTTCCCCTTGGTGTCTAGCCAGCCCCATCCTGCTGGGGCTTGGGGAAATGCGTCGTCGCGGGCCCACACCGGGACCTCGGGAGTTTGCGGCAAGTTTTCCGTCACGCGGGGGAGCGCTGAGGAATCGCTTATTTGTCTACTGGAGCGGCAGGCGGAGCAATTTCTGGGGGTGCCGCTGGAACCGGAATGATTGGCTTGGAAGCATCTGCTGGCACATCCGCTGGAGCTGGAGTCTCCACAGGTGCCGGTTTTTCGACCGGAAGTTCTTCGCTGAGTGATTTTGGGGCCAGGACCTCGACCGGTTTTTCGAGCTTGGCTTTTTCCACCTTGGCGGCGGTTCGGCTGTTGCTGATCATGCTGACCGTTTTATTTTTTTGACCGATGAGGACCGCGAGCGTCAGGCTTAAAATGAAAAACAAGGAGCCTAAATACACAGTGCCGCGTTGCAACACGTTCGTTGTGCGTGCGCCGAAGACTTGATCAGTTACGCCGCCACCGAATGCCGCACCTAAACCTTCCTGTTTCGGACGTTGCATCAGGATAATCAAAGTCATTAGGCAGCAGATGATTACGAAGATCACCAACAAGAGATTGATGCTAATGGAAAGCCAGTCGATAACAGCAAGAGTCATGGGCAGAAGAATATGGGTGTCACCTGCGGCCTTGTAAAGCGGCGAGTTTTTGGAAATTTGAGGCTCGAAACCCCTTGAAATCAAAGGCTAGCGGTTCGGGGTAGTCAAAACTTCGATTTCCGCTTATCGAAGAGTGTCAAATTTCCCCGTATGAATGCCCTTCGATTTTTCGCCTGCCTGCTGTGCTTGATTTGGAGCGCGCCCTTGCTTCACGCACACCAAGTGGCCACCGTGGAGTTAGAATTTCAGCCGCTCGACCACCAATGGCGGCTGCTCGGCGAGATGGACATTGCTTACATGTTGCCGGAAACTCGCCTCGTTCCCGGTGGTCCGCCACTGAGCCGTGCGGCGGTGATGAAGTCACCCCCGCAAGAGCTCGCGCGGATTCGCAAGGAGACTGAAACCACTCTCAGAAAACTGATTCGGATCACCTTTGCCGAGCGTGAAGTGGCGTGGCGAGTTGAGTTTCCAGATTTTGAAAAACAACCCTTTGCCCTGCCACCGGAAGCCGGGGACATCGCGCTAATCACCAGCCGAATTGTGATTAATCCGATTTCGGGCGCGGGGGATCTCCGCGTCCAGTGGTCTGGCGAACAAGAAACCGAGCTGATCATTCTCACGGAACATGGTGAGGATGAAAGCGTGGTCAGCACTTTGCCCGGTGGCACTCTGATGCTTTTGAAGCAAACCGATTCTGGAAAAATGGCAGCGGTCGAGAGACCTGTTACCGGGGGGTGGG
The DNA here is from genome assembly GCA_043782285.1 of Akkermansiaceae bacterium. GTDB lineage: Bacteria > Verrucomicrobiota > Verrucomicrobiia > Verrucomicrobiales > Akkermansiaceae > Luteolibacter. The sequence goes on from JAYWAR010000498.1 coordinate 2,608, forward strand.
TGCAAATGGGCTTTCATCACGTTTTACCCAAAGGACTGGATCACATGCTATTCATTCTCGGGCTGTTTTTGTTGCTGCCTCGGTGGAAGCCGCTGATGGGCCAGTCGCTGTTGTTTACCCTCGCGCATTCGATCACGCTCGCGCTGGCAGTGTTCGGACTGGTGCAAGTCCCGAGTCAAATCGTCGAAGTTCTCATCGCCGTTAGCATCGCTTGGGTTGGGATTGAAAATCTCATTGTCCGCAGGCTCGGTAAGCAACGACTGATCTTGGTTTTCGGGTTCGGGTTGTTACACGGCCTCGGCTTCGCCAGCGTACTTACCGAAAAACTCGGTGGAATTCCTCGCAATCAGCTGGTAATGCCATTGTTAGGTTTTAACCTTGGTGTCGAGTTTGCCCAACTTGCGGTGCTTGCTACTGCGTTTCTCGTTCTCAGTCCGCTCCGCAAATACACCCGCCAAGTGCAGACCGTAGGCTCGGTGTGCATTGCGTTGGCTGGTCTTACATGGGCAGTACAACGGCTGTTTTTCCCTAGTTTCCCGCTGTTTTAAAGCAGCGGGAAACACTTCAGGTGTCGATGAGATTGCACGTAGCTGCTAGCTCAAGTGCTCAGAACCGCCAAGTGATGCCACCACGCACCCGCACGTCGGGCACCGTTTGGAAGTCGCTGTTTTGAAGCTTCACCGGCAGCTCTACACCTAGTTCAGCTGAGCCATGCTTGCCCCAAGTACCGACCAATTTTGGTCCGAGGTAAATTGCATTCATCGCGGTATCTACCGCTGCATTACCTTGAAAGTTGTCTTTGGTTTTGTAATCGCCAGTGACCATTGCTTGCAGGGTGAGAGTATGCTGTTCGGTAAGTATCAGATATCCACCGATACCACTTTCCCACGAGAGCGCGTTGGCATAGCGATAGTCGTAATCGCCTTGCGAGCGAATCGCATACTGCACTGCGGCTGTGATGAAAGCGTGGCGGTAACGGAAGTAAGCAGAAGTGCCGATGAGGCCATCAAATGAGCCGCTGCCCAAAGCCAAATCATGACCATGAATGCCGCTCTTGGGGGCTCCAGGAACTTCGACTTCGGCAAATTCTTCTTGAAGGCGTGCCGAGCTGCCAGTCGGTAGTTTGACCCCGGCGAGTAAATTCCAAATCAAAGTGGTGTCCGGTTGGTCTTGGCGAGTGATTAGAAATCTTCCGATGAATGAGGCGTCGCCGATGCCGGTTTCACTGCCCTGATCGTTGTTAAAACCTTCCGGGCGTTCATAGGAGCGATGAATGAAGGGCAGATTCAGTTGGGCACTGAAACGGGGGGTGAAGTTGTAGCCGACAATTGCTTGAGTGATCGAACTGGTAAGATGTTGGTTCGCCTCATTGGAGACTTCGTGGCCGTCCAACTGGGTGGTGCCGAAGTCAGTGTATTGAGTCGCCGCGCTCGTAAACCAACCGGTGGTAGATTCACCTAGCGCTTCCGCGGCGATATAAATCGCGCATGAATCGCAGGCCGCGGCCAGGTTGGGAAAGTAAGATAATAGGCACAAGGTTGTGGTGACAAATGGAATGATTTTCATAAGTTTAAAAATGTTAGATTGCTTGAAAAGTAAGACAATATGGCCGCAGTGAGAAATGAATCTCTGGTGGTGGGCAATTTGGAGTGTGAAACGAAGCTTCGTTTCCTCAGTCAACACCACTTTGAGTAGGGTCGTTGAGCCCGGTGAATCGCTGGTAACGACTCTCTCATGAGAGAGCTTAGCCTAGGATTCAAGTGAGCGGATGGCGGTCGGTTACGCGCAGCGACCTCGCGGCGGGGGCAAAAGGGGGCTCTCGCCGAAAAGTGAATTTCCGGTGTGAATAGGGGCAAAGTCAATAACCCGAAAATCGATGCTGCGTGGAGTGGGGGTCAGCGTCGTTCCCGGGATGATGAACTCACTGGAGGCTAACTTAAGCAGTGAGAGCTCAGGATGTTCTTTTTTTTCATCCGCTTGTCGTTGCCGTGATTTCGAGACCGCATGACACAGGCGACATGGGTGTTTGCCGTCGAAGGTCATGGTGATTCCTTCTGCCAGTCCAGCAGTTGCCGAGTAATTGACGAGCATTTGACTCCAAGCCACAACTTGAAAAATCGTGTTCATGCCGACGCATAAGTGCAAGCAGCTGAACAGGATTAAGAGAGTGTGTATGCGTTTAACCACTGCCAAAGGATTTGGCGGATTTGAATTGACTTGTCAACCGTCTCTTGACAGCTGCGATTGAGGCTTTGAAACATGAAATTCGCGAATTTGGATCTGGATTTTGAAATTTTCTCGTCTCAAATTATTGATAGGGCAGCGAAATTTTTTGTTTTTTAGATCAATCGGAAAATACTGGGAGGATCGCGCGAGAATGGTTGCCTGTTGCGATTTGAGTCACTCAAGAATGAATGCATTTTTTCACGCCCTCCACATCGCGACCTTGGCAATGTGGTTGAGTGTTGCCAGTTTTGGAATTGTGAATGTGATTCTTCCTGAATGGCGTGCAGGTCCTGCGGATACCCAAGAGTTTGATTCGGCTTTGATCCAAGAAAACTTTACGCTCGGGGATGAAGGGAATTCCGCGGCAACAGAGGATCCTCAGCCTATCGTCGCTGTGCCAATCACGGCTCCGTTCGCCACACCGCCCGAATTGCCAGACCTCTCACCCTCCGTTCCTTTACCTAAAATTCCTGATGGGCCAATCCCGCTGGCTCCGCCTTCGCAGCCAACGGTGCGACCAATCCCATCCAAATTGGCGACTCATCCCAAGAGTCTGCCAACCCTATCGGGCCCAATAGAAGCGAGGAATGGCGTGGCCAACCAGGCCAGAATCGAAAAATCTGTGGCTACCGGTTCTGGTTTGTCAGATTCGGCACGTCTTGCCGCAGGTCGAAAACCCAAACCGAACTACCCGGGAGAAGCGAAACGAAAACATCAAACAGGAACGGTGATCGTGCAATTCACGGTGGATGCAAGGGGTCGTGTGATTTCAGCATTCGTTCAATCTTCTTCACCGTGGCCATTGCTGAATGATGAAGCCATTCGTACGGTACGCCGTTGGACTTTTCCACCCGGGGCTGTCATGACCAAAACCCAACCGATTATTTTCAGTCTCCAATAAAACCTCTTATGCTCGCTAATGTCGCTGTTCAGACTTTCCTCAAAGGAGGGTGGGTTATGTGGCCGATTCTCGCTGCTTTTTTTCTGGCTCTTTGTGTCGTTCTCGACCGTGTGGTTTGGTGGCTTCGTTATCAGGCTACCTTGGATATTTCAAAACAGGAGCAGGCGCGCCTCGCGATTGCGAATGGTAATTTTACCTCGGCTTGGGATCTGAGTACGAATATTTCCGACCCATTTCTCGTGAATCTTCACGAAGGAATGACTCATGCGCACACCTCCATGCTTGCCGCGATGCAACTCCACGCCACCGATCTCATCGAAAAAGCTGAAGCTCGCATGTGGATTCTCAGCACACTCATTACCTTGGCTCCGTTGTTGGGACTTTTTGGGACGGTCGTGGGAATCATGGGCTCATTTTCTTTCGTCGGCAATGAACAACTCGCGGCAACCAAGGTTTCCGGCGGCATCGCCGAAGCACTCATTGCTACCGCATGCGGCATCGCTATCGCGATCCTTTGTCTGCTACCCTATAACTTCTTTCGTAAGCGTATTGCGGTCCTTCGCAGTACACTTGAGCGTTGGATCAATCACGCAGAACTGCTGGTGAAGTCAGCCAAAGAGCATGGCTATGACTTAGAAGTTTTCGCCTCAAACCGTTCCTTACCCTGATGCCTGTTCAGCTCCACCGTACTGCCGTAGATGAGAGTGATGAAGCGCGGATCGAAATCATCCCGCTGATTGATATCATGTTTTTCCTGCTAGCAAGTTTCATGTTAGTAAGCCTTAGCATGACGCAACTCCACCGCGTGCCTATTGTCTTACCACAAGCCTCGACCGGGGTTCTTGATTCGACATCTTCGAAATTTCAAATTGCGATTGATGCTAACGGCATCATCACTTGGGATCAAAAAGTGGTGACATTATCAGAAATTACGACAGTTCTGAAGGCTGAAGCCAAGTCAGCCGATGACCAAGTGCTTATCGCTGCTGATGCGGAAGCTCGTCATAAACAAGTTCTAGGTGTACTGAATGCGGTGCGTGCAGCAGGCATCCAAAAAGTTAGTTTTGAGTCGAAACCCCAGCATCTTTGAAGTGTGAAATCTCACATTTTACCCATTCTCAATGCCGGCGGGTGCTTGGTTCTCGGTGGCCTTGCTGTCGTGCAGTGGCACAAGGAACTTTCTTTAGATCAAGCATTGGCAAAATCGAAATTTGAATTTAGTGCGGCAAAAGAATCTGGATTGACTCAAACTAAACGCGCCGAAGCATTGGAGCGTGACATCGTAGTACTCAAGGAATCGATCGAAGCTACGCAGCAAGCCGCGGAACAAGCCACTCATGTTCTGGCTGCCAAGGATGCCCAGGCTGTCTTACTTCAAACTGAAGTGATGGCTACCCGAAAACAGTTAGATATTTGGCAAATTGCGATTGCTGAGCGCGATGCGAAACTTCGTGTGCTTGATAGCGATTTGGTCGCTACTCGCCAGCGGCTAGAGGCAGCGATTAAGAAACTTAGAGCGGCTGAAGTTCGTTAGAAAATCCGTTCGACAGCCCAATAAAGACCTGAAGCAGCAATCGCAAAGGATGCAGGCCTGGCGATTTTTGTAGGATACCAAGTGCGGTTCCAAACCCCTGAAATCCCCACAAAAGCAATGACGACTACGACGAGTTGGCCACATTCAATTCCTAAATTAAAGCTGAACAAGGCGGGAATAATATCATCTTTTTTGACAAAGTTTATTCGAAAAGAATGAGCGAACCCGAGTCCATGAATGAGTCCCGAAATGAAAACCACAGTGGGTCGCCAGCGACTCAGATGTTCACCAAATAGATTTTCGCTAGCGATGAAGGCGATGCTTAGTGCGATCGCGATTTCAACCAACGGTGTCGGAACGGATAAAATGCCGTAAATTGAAAGTCCTAAGGTAAGTGAATGAGCGAGCGTAAACAGTGTCATCTGAAATAATAACACTCCAAAGTTTCGGCTTAAAAAAAATAAACCGAGAATAAATAAAATGTGATCGCACCCCTGAGGAAAAATATGGGTGAAGCCGATCACAAAAAACCTAGGAATGACAGCCGCTGCCGAAACTAAGACAAACAGACTCACCAAGATACGAATCATACGATAAAATGGGCCTAAAATAGGATCCCCTCATTGGAAAGTGAACATTTCATATCGCGGACGATCCAATTGCTAAAAAACATTAAAAATGTCGAGTGAGTGAAATCCGTAAAG
>JAYWAR010000499.1:0-2870 GCA_043782285.1 Akkermansiaceae bacterium
CCCCACGCCAAGACGACGATTTCACCTTCGTCCCCGATCCTCCCGCCAGCGCCCGCAGCGCCGCGGCGGATCTGAGGTCCGCGCTGGGGTAGCAAGAAAGTGTCCCGGCTGTCTCAGCCGGATTTCCACCACCCACTTTCCTACATCGAGATCTCCATTCCGCTCTCTCTCCATCTCTCCACCTCGCCCGAGCTAAAAGCACCTCGGCAATGGAATCAGAACCGTGACGGTGGCGAATCTCAACGCCATGTCCGCCACTTCGCAAGCTTGGATGCGTCTGAGAGTTTCAAAGTGATGCCCTCAAAACGACGACTTCACCTTCCCTGCGATCCGTCCGTCAGCGCCCGCCGCGCCGACGCAGACCTGAGATCTGCGCTGGGGTAGAGGCGATTACCAAGCGCAGCATTTTCCTGCTAGCAAATTGGCAACCCAACACTCGATTTGATAGAAGCCTAGCAACTTCATCCACCAATCCTGACATTTTACGGCTGATTTAATTCGCTGCACTAACTGATCTTACGGTGAAAGCCTTCTTTTGAATTGAAACATTCCGTTGTTTCCCAAGTCTCTGCGCCATCCATGAGCGCAAAACTCTTTCCCCTCTGCCGATTCGGCGTCGCATTCTGGTTTGCCTACTTGGCGTGCGGCCTTTGCCAAGCAGCGATGTTCCCCGCGCCCGGTTTGCCTGCCGCAAGGTTAGAAATCTCCGACACCCAAGGTTTGCTCAGTTGGAATCCTCCGGCCAGCTCATCCACCAACCTAACCGTGATGTTTTGGGCGAAGATTTCACTGCCCGATACCGCAGGCTTCCAGCTAACTGAGGACATGACTCTTGTGGGCAATCGCCGCACCGGAGATTGGAATTCGAATCACGCTTACCGCTTCTATTTTAACGCCAACACCGGGAATCTCGAATTCTCAGCAAAAGGCACAAGTAGCACGTTGCCTGCGGTGTCACTGGTGCAGCGACCCTACTTGGATCGCTGGTATCATTTGGCAGCAGTCCGGGCAGGTGCCATCGGGTGGACTTTTTATGTGGATGGCCGGAAAGTCTTACTCCCACAGTCATTGCCAGACATCGGATCAACGGCGAACAGTGACGGCGTATCTATCGGAGGCCTACTCACGGGCCAACGCTTCTTCGGTGAAATTCAGGAGCTGGCTATCTTCCAAGGCGCACTCACCCAGACGAGCATCAACACCAACCGATTCAGGGATATTCCTTCAACGTCGGGTGGCTTACGCGGCTACTACAAATTGGGGTATTCCGCCGTGGCAGCGGATAACCTCAAGAACTTTGCCGCCGCTCCGACTGCCCCACTCGTTGCTGTTCCTAGTGCGACGAAGGAAGGCTCCGGAATTGTTGATTTCCCAGAAACGGATAAAAATGGTGAGCAGTCGCTTTTCGATTCGCAGAAGAATCAAGGCCGCGACGCTATTTCACCCCTTTCAGGCGCATTCAACTGGCAACGGACCGTCGTTAGCCGGCCTACTCCGGGGGTGCCATTTGAATTCCGTATCGGCTATAACAGCGGGATTTCTTTTAACAGCGATGCCCTGAATGAGGGCGCCACGCTGTATTCCGGCGATGCACCTCTCGGTCCGGGTTGGCGGCATAGCTTTCAAACGCGCCTCGTCCCCGCCGACGATTTCCTCAAAGGAACTCCGCTAGACTCCAGTGGCAGACCCATCTTGTTCGTGGGCCTCCTCAATTGGGACGGATCACTGGAAACGTGGCAAAAATCTTTTGGCCAGCCCTATAAGACTCTTCACGGTGAATATCGTGGGGAATTCCTCGACGGCCCATCTGGCTCAGACTCCATGCTTTGGATCACTCCTGATCGCGTGATTTATGTCTTCGACACTCCTGCTACCGGTGGCCGCTTGCGTGAAATTCGCGACTTCAATGGCAACACGGTGACTCTCGCCTACGTCACTGATCCAGACCGTCTCGATACGGTCACCGACACGGCAGGCACTCAATGGAAGTTCAATTATCGCCCAGGACAATTGTCACTCTTGGAGTCGATCACCTCCCTTGGCTGGACCACCACATTCACTTACACTGCTGATGCAGTTCCCAAGCTCGCCACCTTTTATCACAGAGGCCCGTCAGTTTATGAAACTGCGCCACTGCTGCCTACCACATGGACTATGAGCTACAATGGACCAAATGGGCTGCTCACGAATATTCTGAGTCCGGCGGGACCATGGGACATCATCGTCGCCTACGACAAATACGGCCGTAAAATCACCGAAACTGACGGCGGCAACCGCGCCACCTCCTACCAATACCTCACCCCTGGCCCGCGCCAAATTACTCGCATTGATGGCGATTTGAAGAAATGGATCGATACCTTCGATCGCAAGGGCCACGTCATCGCCAGGGCAGATCCATCGGGCAATACCACCCGCTTCGATTACTATACCCAGACCAATGGCGTTTCAGAAAATAACCTGATAGGTAATACCCCGTCTTCTCCCGGAACATTGAAACGCCAAACCGAGCCGCTCGGGTGGGTTACCACTTTCGACACTTACGATGACCGGGCCAATCTCCTCCAGAAGACCGACGCACTCGGCTATGTCTGGAAATGGACATTCGCAAAATCTTCAGATCCTGCGGGGGCAAATGGCAAACTAACCGATGGTAATGCCACGCCCGTAAACTCATTGCTCAATCGTCCGCTAAGACTCGCTCGATGTGGAGATTGGCGGCGTCAATCTCCGGCCTCCCAGCGATGGAGACTACCTCAGCGAAGCCGACCTGCCCAAAATCAAAGGCACGTTCTGGCGGCACAACATCGTAGGATTTGCGCCCATGCTGCCCGCCAGTGTCACCTTGTCTGCCAACCGCGCCACTCGCGAAG
>JAYWAR010000500.1:0-2863 GCA_043782285.1 Akkermansiaceae bacterium
GGACCCGAGGGCCCACTGGTGGCGATCGACGACTACGGCCGTTTCGCGGTGCCGTTGAAACCGATGGCTGCTGCTGCCGTAATTTCTGTTGAAGCTTTAATCGATGGGGGGGATGAGCTGTTGCCGAAGCCGGTACCAGGCCCGGTCATTTTGGTCGATGAGCGCAGTGCCGCGGAACCGGCGACCCGCGAGTTTTCACAGAATCTCCCGGCGGAGGTTGCGGCGATCGCTGCGGGCGACGGATTTGCCGAGGCCCACGAATATCCGCGATTGGAGCTGAAGTGGGAGATTGGTATTTTGGCGGCAGTTGTCATCGTCCTCACGGTGATCAGTGGCATGGCGGAAATTGTCTGGTATTTTGGGATTTTGGGCTTGGTCTGGGGCAGCCTCGCGGCGCAATGGTTTTACCTGAGTCGCGCCTCTTGTTGGTTACCGGGGCTCCCCGTGCTCGCAGTTATTTTTACGGCGCTGGTGGTACAATGGATCGCCCGGAAAACTCGGCCACTGGCCTTGAGTCCCCCGAACGTCGTCATCACTCGGGATGGACCGACTTAGAGCTACCCTCAAATTTCTCACCCGATTATTCATGGACCCTATTAAAAAAGCCAACTCTCTCATCGAAGCCCTGCCTTACCTCCAAGCGTTTCGCGGCAAGACTTTCCTGATTAAAATGGGCGGCTCGGCGATGGAAGATCCGGAACTGGTTGCCAGCGTGATGCGCGACATCATTTTTCTCGAGGTCGCGGGGATCAATCCGATCGTAGTTCACGGGGGCGGTAAGGCAATTTCGGCGGCGATGGAAGCGGCGGGACTGGCGGCGGAATTCGTCGGCGGGTTTCGGGTCACCTCGGATGCCGCGATCGAAATCGTTGCTCGGGTGCTGTCTGAAGAAATTAATCCCGGCTTAGTTCGGATGATCCGTGATTTCGGCGGTAAAGCTGTCGGGATTCCCGGCAACGATGTGTTCCTCGGTGAAAAAATCAAGGGGGTGGATGCTGCCGGTCAACGCGTCGATCTCGGGCGGGTCGGCGAAGTCGTGGCTTGCCAGCTCGCGCACCTGGACGCCGTCCACCAAGCGGGGATCGTCCCGGTCATTTCTCCGCTCGCGGCCGAGCTCACGACCGGGAAGCCACTCAACATCAATGCGGATCTTGCTGCTGCGGCTCTGGCGAAGGAGCTTCGGGTGGCAAAATTAGTCTATCTCTCGGATGTTCCCGGTCTTCTGGCCGATCCCAAGGACCCCTCGTCGTTGATCCAATCGGTCACTCGTCAAGAGGCCGAAGCGATGATCGCGGATGGCAGCATTTCCGGCGGAATGATTCCCAAAATCCGTAGTGCGGTGGATGCTCTCAATGCTGGGGTTCGCAAGGTTCACTTTGTGGATGGTCGCCTGCCTCACGCGCTGCTACTTGAAATCTTTACCGATGGCGGTATTGGTACCGAGGTGGTGCGCTGAAGCCGGCTTTGAAGAGTTTGTTGTGGGGTTGGTAGAGGGAGGCTTCGGGCATGGGGTAGGAAAGAACAAGGATTTCACCACAAATGAACACGGATTGAAGACTGGGGAAGAGGGTCGAACCGCCAAGAGAAGATCGGGCGGAGCGCGTTCATTCTGAATGGAGCGCGTTCATTCTGAACGCTGCCGGGCTGCGGACATTCTGTCCGGCGTTGATTCTTGAAAAAGCGGGCGACAGGTCGCGCCAGGCTTGGTTTGAAACGGGATGAAGATTTTTAACCACGGATTTCACGGATGAAGAGGGATGAAGAGGGATGAAGAGGGTTGGACCGCCAGATGGGTGCCAAGGACAAACTGACGAGTTTGATTTTTGGGTCTGAAAATTGGGTGTTCTTGGTGATTTAGAGGTAAAAAAATAATTTGTCTCGGATGATGTCATGAACTCCCCTCCGTCACTCGTGACCCTCGAATCTTGCTTGATCAAATCGCCTTACCTAAAAGATGAAGACACCGTCTGAATTTTCTGAGAAAAAGCTACAGCGCCAGTGAATCCGCAATATTCTATGGGGTTAGGCAGCACTGGCTGCTAGGGAGTTTGGCGGTCTTGTTTGGCCGCAGTGCCATCCATTGAATTTGGAGAGTATCCCAAATAGACCATGAAAAATCTGTTGCGAAAGCGTGGGTATCCAGTAAAATAGTGGGTGACTCATCAACCGTCATAGACCATGAAATCCACGCCACACGAATCGTTGCAATTTGCGGAAAAAGTGTCTGAAGTTGAGCTCAGGCTGCAGCGCTTGGGGCAGGCGATTGCAGAGGTTGGCCAGCCAGCAGCCCAAGAGCTTAAGCGGCGTTTTGATATGCTATTCATTGAAAATAATGCACTGAAGAGGAATTTTGAGGAATCTTTAAAACGAGGTGAGCCTGACGCCACGAGGATGAAAAAACTCGAAACTTTGTTGCTCCATATTGAGCGTGAAGAATCTTCGGTTGAGCACGAGGTGAGTTTTTTGAATCAAGCGGCGCCTTCTTCGATGGTGATGGCGGTGGAAGCGGGAGCTCACTTGGTCGATCTCTATCGGCGTGGGATCAAACGTGTGATCGGCGAACATCACCCTTTCGGGAGCTCGGTTTTCGTCAATCACAGCCATGAGAATTTAAAATCAGACTATGGTTTGGCCCAGCCAGAAATTTCAAGCTCACCCTCTGACTCAAAGAGCTCCTGACGCACCATGGGCTGGGGTGGCAAGGTGGCAAGGTGGCAAGGTGGCAAGGTGGCAAGGTGGCAAGGTGGCAAGGTGGCAAGGTGGCAATTTCTCGGGTTCGGCGATGAACAGATGCCGATAAATCAGGGAAACGACGTCGTTGCGGCCGTTTCGTGTTAAAGGCCCCAGACTCCGACTCGGGTGC
>JAYWAR010000501.1:0-2854 GCA_043782285.1 Akkermansiaceae bacterium
CGTAGAGGCAATCCTTCGCTACAGGGCATCCATCGGTGCAACGAAAAGGAGCTCCTTGTGGAGCATTTTTCAGCCGAAACCAAGTCCGATCCCCGTAACTGGAAACAGCAGCCACTGCAGCACCGCCCAGCCAGCAAAGAATATCTGCGTCGTGTGAGCACTTCGCAACGATCATCGGTGAGGATTGATTTGATTTCGCCCAATGCCCTCTGACGTAGGAATGAGCTTGGTGAAATGGCTCGACTCCTTCGTGAGTGCGAATTGAAATAATTTGACCCAATTTCCCGCTTTCAATGATCTGTTTTATAGTTGAATAGAATGGTGTATAACGCAAAACAAAGCCAAGTACAACACGACGGCCGAGTTCACGAGCACGACGATCAATCTCCTCACAACGAGCCAGTGATTCAGCAGCAGGTTTTTCTAACAACAAGTGATAACCCAACTCGAGTGCTTGGATTGCGTGATCAAAATGTTGAGAATCCTGAGTTGCGATGATCAACACGTCGGCCAATTTGCCTGCAGCGAAAAATGAAGTGTCGGAATCGAACTCTTGAATTTGGCCAGGTTCGCCAAATTTGGAAACGAATTCCCGACGAGTGGCAACCCGATCCGCAGCAGCGGTTAGTCGGTAACGATCGGTAAATGACGCGATCAGTTTAGAATAAGTGCGACCTCTAGATCCACACCCCAATACAGCAATTGATAATGGTACTGACATGCCAACTGGCTAAAATAAATATTTTCCAGTGTCGATAAACTTTGGCTCATTAAATTCCAGAAGGTTCAAACCAAAAATCTCAAATTTTCAGGCATCATGGGTGGTTAAGAGTTTCGCTCTGGTGAAAAATTTTATAAGATTCAATCATGCGCATCGCGGTTTACGCAGGATCTTTTGATCCGCCGACAAATGGTCATCTCTGGATGATCGAGCAAGGACTGGAAATGTTCGACCGGCTGATTGTGGCGATCGGCAGTAACCCCTCCAAGAGCTACTCATTTTCAGTCGAAGAACGGCTGGAGCTGTTACGGGCTTCGACCGAAAAGTGCGAGCGCTTGGTCATCGCCCATTTCGACAACCGCTATTTAGTGGATTACACCAAAAAAATGGATGCGAAATACATGTTGCGGGGAATTCGTTCACCGAACGATTACGAGTATGAGCGAATGATGCGCCACATCAACGCTGATATGGCACCGGAAATCACCACCGTTTTTCTGATGCCGCCGCGCGACATCGCCGAACTTTCGTCGAGTATGATTAAAAACCTGACGGGTCCAAGTGGGTGGGAAGAGACTGTTCAAAGGTACGTACCAACAGCGGTCTTCCATGCCCTAGCAGCTCGCGGCGGTAGCATTTGAAACTGACTCGTAGTCGGTCAAATTCCTGCTGATTTCAACAAAGCTTGAATGTCGTATTCCGGTTTACGCGGGGTGCGACTGCGCAGCGCGTTGGCGGCGGCGTCATTGATGAACGCTTCTTTAGCAACGTCCCATGCGAGTTTACGGCCGAGTTTCATGCTAATCCAAGCAGCGGCGCAGGCGTTCAAGCTACAAGCGGCCTGATCGACTGGAGCTAGCGGCTCACGATTGTCAGAGATCGACTCCAGCCAATTGCGATAATGATTGGCGCTCGGTGGTAAGCGAAGCGCTTGGCTTCCAAGCGGTGACAGCAATTTGGGTGCGCTGGCACGGAGGGCACTGTCCCCGGTTGTCGGTGCATTGGGATCGCTTGCAGTCACTTTCGCCCCACCTCGGGTGCAGAAAATCCACCCTTCATCTCCTTCGAAACTGAGACCATTTTCAAACTGATCATCAAGAATCACCTGCACCTGATTGGGATAAAGCATCTCGACGTGGTACTTGGTATGTACCGTCCAAACATCATTGCTCATGAATTGAGCCTTGGAATCGACCGTCAGTGGACCACCGAGCTGCTGCCCCATCGCCAAGTGGGCGATGTCAAGATGATGAGCTCCCCAGTTAGTAATCATACCGAGGCCAAAATCTTCAGTAGTGATCCAGCCGGGCCGCCCGCCGAAATTACTCTGAGGATGACAACGACCTTCCATGTAGTCTTGCTGCGGTGCAGAACCGAGCCAAGTTTGGTAGTCAAAGTCAGCAGGAATGGGCATCACCGCGGGTACTTTGCCGCTGGATTTATCGATACCGACACCAATTTTAATGGTTTTGAGTTTACCGACACGACCGTTGATGACCGCTTCGATCGCGGCACGAAATGCTGGATAGGGATTTTCCGAGCGTTGCTGCGAGCCCGTTTGGAAAACCACCTTTTTTGCCCGGACTGCGCTACGGAGGGCGATTCCTTCGGCAATATTATAAGCTAATGGTTTTTGACCATAAACGTGCTTCCCAGCAAGTGCGGCAGCCACTCCGATCAGTCCGTGCCAATGGTCGGGAGTGCTATTGACCACCGCATCGATCTCTGAGTTCGCGAGCAACTCGCGGTAGTCGGAATAAACTTTGACCTCCACCACGGCTTCACCATTTTTCTGGTAAAACGCTTCCACCACTGCTTTGGCATGCAAAGCACGTTTTCGGTCTAGATCACAAACCGCGACCACCCGCGCAAGCTTCTCAGACAACAGCGCTTCCATATCCCCTACTCCCATCCGACCGCAGCCAATTTGGGCAATTTGCAGCCGCTTGTTTGGCGAGTCCGCCGCAAACAAGGACCCCGAAAAAATGTGAGGCAGCGTAATCAAGCCGGCCGTACCACCGAGAGTAGTTTTGAGAAAATGGCGACGATGAGTCATACAAGGGCGAATAAATTTGGATTATTTCTTGGCAAAATCACGAATTTTGATGTTGCGATAAGTGACGGTATTACCGT
>JAYWAR010000502.1:0-2854 GCA_043782285.1 Akkermansiaceae bacterium
GAATAAAGGCTTCGGGTTCGCTCCGCCACCCGCTCCGGGCTAAAATGTTCTTCGGCAAATCGTCGAGCTTTCCGGGACATTTGCTGCCGCAATTCCTGATTTCCCAACAATTCACCGAGCCGTGCGGCAATTTCATTCGGGCGGTGGGGATCCACTAGAAAGCCAGTTTCACCGTGCCGCACCATGTAGGGCATTCCGCAACGGTTGGAGGTCAGAATCGGAACTCCGGAGGCCATTGCCTCCGCGATGCCCATCGGTGCCCCTTCTTCGAACGAGGTGAGTGCGAAGACCGCCGCCTTGGCAAGCTCCTCCCGCACTGCGGACCCGGACAGGTTGCCTAGCAGTTTGACCCGTTGCGCCAGACCGCGATCCCGAATCGAGGCTTCGAGACTTTCGCCATAGTCCGCTTCACCGACCGGACCCGCCAGCCGGAGTTTCACGCCAGAGCCGAGGTCCAATTGTGCGACGGCATCGACCAAGGAACGCGGATTCTTGCGGCGGCAGATCACTGCTGCGGAGAAGACCCTTCCCGGTTCCTCGCTGCGCTGAATCTCGAAACAAGCACCGTCGATCGGGTTTTCGATATCGTGGATCACACCGCGGGCAATGCCTCGGAGGCGTTCGCGAACGTAAGGGGAGATCGAAATGATGTGAGGCTGCTCGGCCCAGGTCGCGAGTTCCTCACGTTTCCAGAGAGCCGCTCTCAGTCGATTCTTCCAACCGCCCATGAGCTGGGTATCCTCGTGAATGAAGCCATGGATGGTGAATACCCGCGGCAAATCCAAGCCTCGGGTCATGATGCCAAAGGTATCGTGGGCATGCACGAGATCCGGCCCAAGTTCGCGGAGAAACTCCCGTAGGCGACGGCGACCTTCTCCACGGGCGAAATCTAGCAAGGATCCCCAAGCACGAGGCAGACGGTGGATCGATGCCCCGGCCCACTCGGACCGCTCGGGAATTTTCACCTCTTCGTCAAAAGTAACGACATGAACTTCGGTTCCCGCGATCCGAGCCAGTGCCCGGGTCAGGTTCACGCTGACCGCCTCCACCCCACCGCGCGGCATGGAAGGAACGCGTGGGAACCAAGTGGCAAGAGCGACTTTCATGAGAAAGCGAACAGGAGAGCGGGGAGCGGTATCGCCCAAGCGCCAAGTCAATGGGATGGGCGAGAGGAATTAACTGAATGTGTCGATCCCAAGCCTTTCGCTAGCACACATGCTCTCTCTATTTTCATCGGTTCTCCGCACGGGGGAGCGATGCAAATACGACTTCAAATTGGGGCATCACCGCTTCTATCGCGTGGTGCTGCAGGAAATAGCTGCGTGTCGCCTCCGAGCTTGCCGCATAATCTACTGGGTCTTCCAGCAGACTGCGGATCGAGGCGGCGAGGGCTTCGCTATCGGAAGCCACTCTGCCCAGATTTTCACGCACGATCACGCCATCGGGATCAACGGTCGAGACGACCGGCAGGCCATGGCTCCAAGCCTCGAGAAACGTGTTCGGAAAACCTTCGTAATCAGAGGTGCAGCAAAGCAAGGAAGCATTGCGGTAGAGTTCGGGAATATTTGCCCGGGATACTGAGCCGTGCATCGTCACATTGCCCAGAGTTGCGGCCTCTGCAGCAGCTCCTCTCGAAAACTCATCGTCGTAAACTGGTCCAGCAACATCGAATTCGATTTGTGGGCAAGCTCTGGCAATTTCCACCAACCGATCTGGCCGCTTTACATTGCAAACACGCCCGATCCAGAGCACGCGACAGGCGGATTGCGAGGGCATCTGATAGGCTTCCACCGACGGCCCGGGTGCCGGCATCGGGATTACGACTGCACTCACTTGAAAGTTTTTTACCATCATGGATTGCTGCGCCCGAGTCTGGACGATCACCTGATCCGCTTGACGCAGACCTCGCAAGTACAACCAGCGCTCTTGATGAGACGAGAGTTCAGGGAATCCGGGATCACAGTCTGCCTCGCTGGCTGCGGAGAACACAAAAGATCGCTCATTCCGGCGGCACCACATCGCAATCTGGCCCGTCACACACTCGCCGCAGTTGTGATAATAGACATCGGCATCAGCCTTCCTGAGAGCACCACATAAACCCGTCCATTTCGGATGAAAAAAGCGTAGGCCCGGGAGACCGGCATCCTTTTTACAGATCTTGATCACCTGCACTCCATTGATCATTTCTTCAGCCGAGCCACCTTCATCCCAAGTCAGGAAGCTCACTTGGTGCCCACGCTCGGCCAGCCAACGGGCCAGCAAGCTGGTCTGCCGCTCGACTCCGCCTACAAAGCCACCGTTGCCACCAGAAATCGCGCCGTATCCATTGTGAGAGACGATACAGATGGAGAGTTTCACGGGAAGAGGACGAGATGACAGAGGGCGGAGATCAGAGGCCGGGGAAAACTAAGGGGGCGAGGAGAGGTGTCGCTGAAGAATCCGCGTGGTGATCGAGAAGGCGGGCGGTGGTGGTGACTTCGATTTTTCCGACGCGTTGATAGTCGGCGAGGAGACGGAAGGCGCGGACGACGGCGGGATGGAAGCGATGGCTGGTTTTCCCGCGTTCAAGCTTGCCGAGGTGGGTGTAGAGGATGCAGGAGCCACCTCGTTGGACCAAGCGGTCGAGGAAGCGCCGGTTCAAGACGTGGTGGATGCCGTCGCCACGGTCATGGCAACTCACTCCGCCATAGGAGGGATTGCTGCGAATGAATTCGCGGATTTCCCTGCCGTCTCTCAATTGCCCCAGAACCACAAGGGGATTGCCAGCCTGAAGCGCGTATTTTGGATGGCGGCGGCGGGCGAGAATTTGCTTGGTGGCCTCCTTCGCGAGGGTTTTAGCGGAGGCGATTGGATG
>JAYWAR010000503.1:0-2845 GCA_043782285.1 Akkermansiaceae bacterium
TCCAAAAGGCCGGGGTAAAAACCGGAACGACCCAATTCACATTACTCAAGGGAGAAACGATCAGCTTGATTGGCTTCGCCGAGCAAGAACTCGCGGAAGATCAAATGGCCCCACCGCGCTGGAAAACCAAAATCCTGAAGCTCAAACAAAGCGATCCCACCAGCGGCTATCAGATCGAGTTAATTTCACTCTGCCCGCAAGATGAGCTGAGAATCCAGACTGAAACTCAGGGGGAAAATAAAATCAAATCGATCGTTGCCAAGCGCATGATCGTCACCCGGATCACACTCGGAAAATCTAAAGTTGAAACCTTGATGAAGCTAAACCGTGAGATTCTAACGGTCATTTCACCCGAAGAACCTGGCACTTACGTGGTGGTGCTCTACCAAGATGAAACTGGCAAGGTGAAGGCAATTTCCTTTCACGACCCCAAGTTCACCCTCGCCGGTTGAATCATTTCGCGCTCACGGCTTGCTGTCCAAATTAGCTGCCATCTCCTGGTCCGTAGGGGTTTTAGAGCTGACACCCTTATCAGGAACCGTGATATTGGCAATCCACGCAATCGCGTTGAGAACAAGCCGCCGCTGATCATCCTGTTGCCAGTTTTTGTGGAAATGCCCTCCTGTAAAGCCAAAGGCGCGCCCTTTACCCAGACCTACCGGACGCTCATAAGCCCACATCACATGCTGGGGCTCCTTGCGCCCTAACACTGCGGCTCTCACCTCTGGATTGCCTTCGTGAGCACCATCCTTACGCGAGAGCGTCGCTACCGGCGGGAGATCACTCAAAATCGGAGTGATCCCTTCCATGTTAGCACGAAAGCGCATGTGATAGTACCACTCGTCGCGGATTTTGTAATCATGGATCCCGCGAGTGATCGCATGAGTTGGCAGTTTGAACGAAGCATCCCAATGCGGATTAACCGACCAATCGGTTTCAAAATACCCGCCAAGGAGATCCAGAAACGCGTTCCCGGGCTCACCTTTCGGGATTTCTACCGCGTAGTGAATGCAGCCAATACCGACACCCGTCGCTGTCCATTTTTTCAAATCCGCGAGCTGATTGAATGCCGGATGACTGGGGCCACCATCGGAATAAATCACAATCGCCGCAGCACCGTCAAAAATCGAGTGATCTTCGGGCCAGCCTTTACTGGTCACCACCGCGTCGATTCCGAGCTGACTTTGATTCAATTGGGCGGCAAGCAATAAACAACCCGCCCGATGCTCGTGCTCGCCATGTCCGTGGCTCGGGTTTCCGGCGACAAAAACAATTTTTTTTCTCGCAGGGGGCGCGGATTCGCCGCGAGAAAATGAACTCATCGCTGCTAAAATCATCACCATCCATGTGATTGAGCGAAGCGCAGATTGGGGAGTTTGTATCAGTTTCATCATCATTTGATCGATTCAATTAAGGTTACGCCACAACTCAAAAAACTTCACATCGCACCCGCAACTTGGCTCAAAAGTTGATCGCCTCAAAAGTTTCAAGCGGCTCAATAACCATTCGCAAGAACTGACACCAAGGCGACTCCGGCACGCTGGAGAGCATCAGGCAGAGCATTATTCCGAGCGGTCTGAAGATTGGAGGCGGCAAAAAACTGGCTAGAACCGGAAGATGTCCCTGAAGCGAGAATCTTTGCCGGATTCTTGGCATCGCGTAGAACCCATTCCAAGGTAACTGTATTGCCAAGCTCTTCCGGCCGCAGGACATTTAAGCGAGTCCCCCGAAGATTGGTGTATTTGATACTTTTAAGATTTCCTTCGAGGACTGCATCTGAGCGGTCGCGTGTCGCAATCCGATAGCTCCCATCCTGTACGATTGCCTCAGCCACCGCCGAAGTCGCAAGTGCCTCGGCTCGAGGAAATAAAGTGGAATTCGAAAACATCGGCACCGCGATGGTTTTCACCTGTTGCAGCGAGCGCGGCTTTGAATCCCCCAAATGATAACCAATACACGAAACCGATAACAACACGGGAACCAGTAGCGCAAAGAGTTTCATAAGTTAGGGGAACCTAGGTGTTTTATTCTCCGAGTTCTTTAAGCCGGGCGCGAACTTGGTCATGCAAGGGCCCCGCCTTCTGCCGTTGGATCAGATCACGATAATAAACCTTAGCCGATTCAAGTTTACCGGTTTTTTGATAAAACACCGCGATGTCATAGGTGCGCTGGAGATCACGGCTACCCAGGCCAGCCAGAAGCTTGCGAGCTTCCGCATTGCGCGAATGACCGGGATATTGAATCAGGTAGTCGTTGAAGGCTTCACGAGCGAGATCGAGGTTCGCTTGGTTTTGATTGCCTCGATCTGCATCTGCGGTCAAAATCACACCCACTCGAAATAACGCCTCTGGTGACAATGAACTACCGGGCTGGTCACGCACCAGTTGCCGATAAGCGACGATGGCATCCTTGTATTTTTTCTTAGCTTCGTAAAGTTGTCCAATGGTAAACTGAGCTTTCGCTGCTGCCGTAGATTTGGGCGCGTTATCACGAACTTTACCGAGCATTTCCACAGTTTTCTCGAGCGAAAGTCGCGTTTTGAGGCCAAGTAAGCTCGATTTCACATCGCCATCAGCAGCCGACTGCGCCATCGCAATCTGCCGATTGAGCGCGGTGGTGTAGAGGTTGCTCCCTTTGAAGCGTGACAAAAACTTATCGTATATCTCGAAAGATTTCACAATCTCACCTTGCTGCTCAAGCAGCTGGGCCTGCCGGAAACGAGCCTGTGGCGCTGACGGCGCGAAAGGAAATCGCGTCGCGGTGGTGTCATATAACTTGATCGCTTTGGCGGATTTCCCAGCTTCATCGGCCCGCATAGCTTTTTGATAGAATACTTCACCCTCGG
>JAYWAR010000504.1:0-7873 GCA_043782285.1 Akkermansiaceae bacterium
TTGAGGCCGTTCATGCTTTCGAGCGCCTGATACGGCTCGCCACCCATTTGGCGGAGGCGGCAGGCGTTGTAGAGTTTGTTGGCGAAATTCCGCCCTTCCTCGATGGAAACCTCGTCAAACCGCAGATCACTGCCCACCGGCGCGATCCGCATCAACCCGAAGCGCAAGCCATCCGCACCGTATTTCTCCATCAAATCGATCGGATCCGGCGAATTGCCAAGCGACTTCGACATCTTGCGGCCCTTGAGGTCGCGGATGATCGAAGTAAAATAAACGTTCTTGAACGGCAAAGTGCCAGTGAATTCGTAACCCGCCATGATCATCCGCGCGACCCAGAAAAAAATGATGTCCGGCCCTGTGACGAGATCGTCGGTGGGATAGAATTTTTTGAGAGTCTCGGTTTGCTCGCCGACCTTCGCCATCGTCGCAAACGGCCACAGCCATGAGGAAAACCACGTATCCATCACGTCTTCGTCGCGCGTCCAGTTCTCCGCATCGGCCGGCGGCTCCACGCCGACGTGCAAGTCTCCAGCGGAGAAATCCGACATCCCGAGCGCTTCGGCATTTTTCAAATCCTCCAGCTTGTCCTTGCGATACCAGACCGGGATTTGGTGGCCCCACCACAGCTGGCGGCTGATGCACCAATCCTGTAAATTCTCCATCCAATGCGCATAAGTTTTCGCCCACCGCTCGGGGCGGAACTTGATTTCGCCGTTCGCCACTGCATCCGCCGCTTGCTGGACTTGTGGATACTTGAGGAACCACTGCATGGAAATGCGCGGCTCGATCGGCACATGCCCGCGCTCGGAAAATCCGACGTTGTTCTCGTATTCTTCCACTTTAAGCAACAAACCCATTCCCTCCAGCTTGGCCGCCGCCCGCTTGCGGGCGACGATCCGGTCGAGGCCGTGAAGCTCAGGGCAATCCGGGCAGTTGATGTGCGCGTCGGGCGTGAGCACCTCGATGATTTCGAGATTGTGGCGGATCCCGATTTCAAAGTCCGCTTTGTCATGCGCCGGGGTAATCTTCAACGCCCCGGTGCCGAATTCGATGTCCACATGGTCGTCCGCGATGATCGGGATTTCCGCATGAGGAAACGGCCGAATCACCTTGCGCCCAATATATTGGGTAAAGCGCGGGTCCTTCGGGTTCACCGCCACCGCGACGTCGCCCATCAGCGTTTCTGGGCGGGTGGTGGAAATTTCTAAAAACTCGCCCGGCGCATCGGCGAGCTCGTATTTCATGAAATACAGCTTCGAGCGCTGTGGCGTCATGATCACTTCCTCGTCGGACAGCGCGGTCAGCGAAACCGGGCACCAGTTGACCATCCGCTTACCACGATAAATCAACCCCTTTTTGAACAGCTCCACAAACACATGACTCACCCACTCGGTATATGACTCATCCATCGTGAACCGCTCGCGGCCCCAATCGCACGAACACCCCAGCCGCTTGAGCTGATTGATGATGATGTCGCCGTGCTTATTTTTAAAATCCCAGACGCGTTTGAGGAACTCCTCACGCCCAAGATCGCGGCGGCTCATTCCCTCGGTCTCGCGTACCTCGCGCTCGACCCGCGCCTGGGTCGCAATACCGGCATGGTCAGTGCCCGGTAACCACAGCACTTCCTTCCCATTTTGCCGCGCGCGGCGGGCGAGGATGTCCTGCAACGCATTGTTCAGAACATGCCCGAGGTGCAAAATTCCAGTGACATTCGGCGGCGGAATCACGATCGAATATCCGTCCTTGACCGAAGATGGATCGGCTTCAAAACATTTTCCCTCAATCCAAGCCGCATACCATTTGGCTTCGACGGCTTGGGGTTCATAGGCTTTCGCTAACTCGGACGACATGGGGGCGGATGGATGCCAGAGCCGACGGCTTTTGTCCAGCATCGCCAATCCGGCCAATCACCGTGCCTCCCTCACCATTCCTGCAATTCCCTAGCAAACGACCGTAATTAACCGCTCAAATCTTCACCCACAACAAGTCAACTCTCGGTCAAAAATTCCAAAGCTCGCGTTTCTGCCCCGTATTCACCACCCGGCGCCACCGGAAATCCCACATGCCCACCCGTTTCAGGAACTTCCAAATAAAACCACTGACTCAGCATCGCTTCTTCGCACGGGTAACAACCCGGCCCCAAAAACGGATCATTCGCCGCACTTACCAGCAAGCTGGGCAAACGAATTTCCGCGAGAAACTGGCGACAACTGTTGCGCGCCCAATAGTCCGCAGCATCCCGAAAGCCGTGAATCGGAGCCGTAAAGCGATCGTCAAACTCACGAAAACTGCGGATTTGGTCGAGCCCGGTGAGTTCAAGTTGCCCCGGAAAGCGCTGGTGTTTCTCACGAATTTTTGCCCGCATCGCACGCAGAAAGCGCTCCATGTACAGCCGGTTCGACGGCAATGAAAGTTGGTGTGACGAGCACTCCAAATCGCAGGGCACCGAAAAAACCACCGCCCGATGCAGCCGTGGCGACAAATTCTCTGAGCGCTCACCGAGATATTTTAAAGTCAAATTACCACCTAAGCTGAAACCGATCAGGTCGATCTGCTGCGCAGGATGAAACGCCAGCGCATGCTCAATCACCGCCTGCAAGTCCTCAGTCGCACCACTGTGATACATCCGCAGCAAGCGATTCGGCTCCGCACTACAACCCCTAAAATTCCAGACCAAGACATCCCAACCATGGCGCAACAAGCTTGCAGCCATCCCTTGAATATACTCGGTTCGCACATTGGCTTCGAGCCCGTGGGATAAAATTGCCAAGCGCCCGCACCCCTGCTCTGCCCATTCCAAGTCGATAAAATCGCCATCTGCCAACTCAAGCCGTTCGCCGCGATGCGTGACATGCCTCACCCGCCTAAAAAGTGCCGGATAAATCGTCTGCAAATGACCACCCGGCAGCCAAAATGGTGCCCGGTAACTTGAATTTTGAATCAGTGGCATAAATTTATACCCCGGGTTTAACCCCGAATCCCTGCTACCGCAAGGGCTCTCCGACAGTCGGCGGATGCTTCCAAAGGAAGATCCACAATCACGCTTGTCATCTCAGTTTCAGAGGTATACCGGGACGGCGGCTTAAATCATCACTTCGCTTATCTATCCATGACTCCTATCATTCTCTGGTGCCTTGCTGGTTTCATCATCGGCATCGTGTTTGCCTCATTTTTCGAATGGACCCTGCATAAATATGTCATGCATCGGCCAGTTGGAAAATTTCGTTACGCCTTTCAAGCCCACGCAATCGTCCACCACGGCACCTTCAAAGCCGATAAAACCTACCATCTTCTTGATGAAAAAGATAAAGAAACCATTCCAATGGCTTGGTGGAATGGTCCCGTAATCGTTATCATCGGAGCAATTCCATTCGCGCTGTTGTCGTGGCTTTCTGGGCAATGGGCTTTTGTGATCGGCGGTGCCGGTGCCTTTGCAACTTACTACTGTGTTTACGAATACGTCCACTGGTGCATGCATTTGCCAAAAGCCCGACGCGTTGAAAAACCTTGGTGGTTCCGCAAGCTCAACGGCCACCACCTGTTGCATCACCGCTACATGCACAAAAATTTCAACGTGATCTTGCCGCTCGCCGACCTCTGCCTCGGCACCTTGATGCTGCGCTCAAAAACTCACTTCGCTCAAGCGAGTGGCCCTTCCGTGCCAAACATCCAGCCGCTGATTTGATTCTCAAGCAAAGAGAATGCTGGAGTTTTTGATTCAGATTGGTTAATTAGCAGTTGTCCCCAATCATCCGATGAAACTCTTCCTGCTGCTTCCGATCTTAGGTTTGGCATTTTTCACCAGCTCGTGCCGCACGGTCACGCCACTCGACCCGATGACCATGAAGCCTTCCAGGAAATGCCTTCCTCAGAATTTGCGGCCTAGCGACTGCGCTTGCCAGCATCCCGTGAGCGGCACCAAGTAAGGATCAGGCAAATTTTCCGCCTGCCGCCCAAACCCGCACTTACCTCGGAAACTCGATCACTTGTTCGAGTTTCACTTGGTAAAGTGCTGCGATTTCCGGTGCGTCGGAAATTTTATAAATCTCACGATAGTAAACTTCTTGGATTCCGTAGGCGCAGAGCGTCTGCATACAAGCCGTACAAGGCATGGTGGTGGTTGCCACGATTTTCGCTTCGCCACGTCGAAATAAACTGCATAAATTGATCTCGGCATGGAGCATGAATTTTTGGCGTGCTTCACGGTCGTCCCAAAACCCATTGGGTGGGTTGTAGCCCGGCGCGAGACCGTTATAGGCAGTGCCGATCACCCGGTTGTCAAAATCGAGAGCGGCCGCTCCCACCTTACGATACGGGTCTTCCGAGCGCAAACTGGCGACATGAGCAAGTGCCATGGCGTATTCGGGGATGGACAGGCGACGAGCGGACATGACCAGACAATGCGGTGAGTTCCTTCGGTTTTCAACCTGCATCTGCGGGCATGACTGCGGAACAATCCACCCTCTGCTCTTAGTAATCCTTGCCGCCGCCAACCAAGCCGTTTACCCAACGTAGATGCAAAATGAAGTTCGGGCGCTTTTAATTCTCCAAGACCGCGACCGCCGTTTGTTGGCGCTGGCCAAAGATCTCGAAAAACTGCCTCAAGACCAAGCCCGAGCCAAAGCGAAACTTGCCAGCGACGAGGCCGCCGTGACTCGCGCCCACCAAGCGCTGCTCGATTGCGAACTACGGGTCAAAAAAATCGAGCTCGATGCCGAAACCCGACGCACCACCATCAAACGCCTGAAGTTGCAACAATTTGAAACTCGAAAAAATGAGGAATTCGTCGCGCTCGGCCATGAAATCGTCCGTTACCAGAAGGATTTAGATGATTTCGAGACTCAAGAACTCGAAGCGATGGAAGAGGTCGACGCGTTCCGCGCCGCCAATCAAGCGGCTGAAGCATCACGCACAAACACCCGCCAGTTGGTCGAAGTCGATTTAGCCTCGCTCACTCAACGCCATGCTCAGATGCTCGCCGACCGCGCTGAAGTCACTGCCGCACGAGAGATCCTAGTCACCAAAGTCCCAGAATCGATCATTCCACTCTACAATCGACTGATGAAAACCAAAGCTGGACTCGCGATTGCGCCACTGCGCGAGGGTAAATGCGAAGGCTGCCACATGAAGCTGATCGCCTCGACGATCATGAAGGTTCAAACCGCTAAAGAAATTGCCCAGTGCGAAGATTGCGGCCGGATCCTTTATTTTGAAGATTGAGTTTCAATAATACTCTTTGCGCCGCTCTTCCAGAACTGCCAGCCAATTCATCATGGTGATCGGTGGTAAGTCTGCGGGATGGACGATTGGCTTAAGGTTGACCGTGATTTGGCCAGAGCTAAGGGCATTGCCGCTCATGTTTTTTGAATCCAGAGGCCGGACCGCAGTGCTCACCGTATCGCTCGCCAGAGAACCCACCTGTCCGGCGAGCACCACCGCGAAGGGATCCACATCAACGCCATAGCGCTTCTCCGGCGCGAATAACGAGCATGGTGGATAGAAAGTTCCGCTGGGTGTGTAGCCCGGCGGCGGAGTCCCGACGCTGGTGTTAAAGTCATCCCCAATATACAGTCGCAAGTTGGTCACTAGGGAAAACCCTTTGGTGAATGAAGATAAATTCGCACATTCTTTAAGGATCACCCCATAGTCATTATCGTAAGCATAAATTGGGTTGGCTTGATACATTCGGCAAGGAATCGACGGCTTCCAATTCGTACTGTTCAGCCCAGTCACGGAATAATCAACATTGACGACCAGCGAGTTGTTGTAAGTGTAATTGGCCACCGGAGCGACCCCCGCGACTGGCCCAACCACCGCAGCACCGATCGTCGCGAGAAATGAAGCCATCCGCTCAGGATAGACAGCCATGCAAGTTTGAGTGCCAGCCGTTTTGATTTCAAACGGGGATCGTGGCCGCCAGTAACCTCCTTTGGTGACTCCGACCAAAGGATCGGCGAATGGCCCCCCATTATTATTATTGGCAAATTTGATGGTGCCCGTCACCCCTTGCAAAAACGTGAAGCCTCCGCTTGCTCCATAAGCGATATCTACCGGAACAGTTGAAGAGAAAGTATAACTCTGATCTTCAGTACAAATTTTGACGTAACCCGCAGGGAGACTGGTCAAAACCGCGCTGTTGAGTGGGATACTCATACTGGCCCGGGAGCCGGAAGCGAGGTAATATTGGAATCGTAGCATCGTCGGCGTCGCATTGGTGTTGCTCGTCACCCCCGTGAGATCGAGCCGCATTGCACACTGCTGCGCACCGATCGAGTAGTTATTCCAAGTGGTATTTGACAACACATTGCTGCCAACATGATTGAGTGCTCCTGATAACTCAATCGGATCATTTTCGACCGGATCAAATCGATTGAAAAATGCACTGCCACGACTGATCGGAATAAAAGCTGAGCGGCCACTCTCGGAAGCGAGGGACGCCGGGAAAAACGCCCCTGAGGTGATTTGATAAGCCTCGCGGACTCCGGGGGTAAACGGGCTATTGCTGAAACTTTGACCACCGAGAGTGGTGCCGCTCGACAAGGCCATCCCCCGGCGGCTCGCCAGTGCCGTGATCGCAGTGGTCCCCAGCACCTCGGCTTTCCCCGCAAACACTCCGCCAGAAATCGTCACGTTCTGCCAAGCGCTGCCCGAGCTATACTGTCCCAGAGACATAAATGACGATGCGGAGATCGCCAGTTGTGAAGGGATTTCATAAATCGACAGCACAAAATTCCGTTTCGAGCGTGCGAGGTAAGTCTTGGCAGCATCGTTACCCGCCGCATCCACCGAGAAGGCCCACCAATTGCGCTTGGCCACGAAATTGTCCCCCGGATTGGCATAGCCAAAGTTGATCTGCGGGTATTTGACCAAATTCACATTCGGATAGGACGAGACACTGAGCCCAACTCCACTCGCCGCCAGACTGCCGTAAGTCATGCTATTTGAAACAATCGGATAGATGATATCGCGGGTGTTGGTGGTCGAGTCACTCCCCGTCAAAGGCGGTGGATAGCCGCTCCCTAGACTGCGGTTAATCCCCGCAGAAATATACCCAGTTTCGTTTGAGATCGCGGTGAAAATCTTGGCTGGACTGGTTAATCCCGAGTTATCGCCCGAATTTGCAATTCGAAGCGACGGAATGTTCAGGGAACTGAGAAGGTTGACTGTGCCATTTGAGCCATCGGGGATCGAGCGCCCGGTATTTGCCAGCACCAACGATTCCGTAAAGATACTCTGCCAAGTGAGAGCTTCGCGAATGCCAGTCACGTCCGAGCCCGACTGCATCGCGCGGATTGCCCGGTTCGGGGTAAGCGCAACAATCGAGCGCAAAATCGCCTCTTCCTTCTCGCTGTAATCGACCCGCAGCTGCACTTGAGATGTGACCGCATGGGCAGACATCGCCCCGCGATAGGCCGCAACCATCAGCAGAGTCAGAATCGCGCTGGTGACTAGCACCATCATATAAGAAACAAAGCCTGCGGCGCGCCGAGTGGATGAGGTCGTTTTCATTGCAGCATAGTTCCGGAATAGGTGATTTGCTCGCCTGCAGGCCCAGTGAGGCTCATCCGCAGCACGCCTTGTAGCATCGAGAATGCGACGTTACTCGGCGCTTTGGTCACTGCCCACTGCGGCGTCCCGAGCACTCCGCTTACAGGAACGACATAGTAATAAAGCGCAAGACCACTGCCCCGATTTTCGAAAGAAAGAATCGTCGCTCGCATCGTCCCGTCTGGTTGGCGAAAGTTCAAAACCACCACTGGCGATGCCGTCAAGCGGGCATTGGTCCCCGCCAGCGCGTCCGCCACCGTATCATGCAGCCGAAAACGGTCGGCTTTGCCCACCACCCGACTGACGTACATGCTGATGATTG
>JAYWAR010000505.1:0-2822 GCA_043782285.1 Akkermansiaceae bacterium
GGGGATTTTTCGCTGGGTGGTTCAACTAACGGTTCCGCCGGGGCGATTTCTTTTTCGTCGGGGACCATTACGTCAGATTTGTTCACGCCGGGCGTGTTGAATTACGAAAGCGTCTCCCCGGATGTCGATGTGGTTCGTGATCCCGGAACCCATGTTTTACGTCAGATCAAGGCTCCGGAAGTTCTGGCAGACATCGTCACTCTCACCGCGACTTCCTATGAAATACGATTCTATCCCTCGGCACAAGTAGGTGCAAAAGCGGCGGGAATCTATCCGGTATCAGGAAATCCGTTAGGTGGACTCTATCCGGTCACAGGCAGCCCCTCGCATCTCTGGCGGTTTTCAAGCCCGACAAACTCCGCAGCCACTCCAGTCATCCAAGTGACGGAAATCCAGGGCACCGTCCAAACCGACCAAATCTTCAGCTTCATCAGCGGCACTTGGATGTCCGAAATCCCCGGAGTCCGGGCGGAAACCCGAACCGAAACCCTGCTCGATACTGTGGACCCGGGAATTAAAGATTCGCAAATTGAAACGACGGTCTTTCATCCCGTAAGCGGCTTGACTGTCTCCAAAGTGCGCAATGTGTATCATGCGTTTCCATGGGGCACCGAGAAAATCAGCAGCGTGGAAGATCCGGCAGGAGACGCCCTAACAACCACCTGGGCGTATCATGATAATGCGTCCGAACCCGACAACTACGCCCGCTTGAAATGGGTGGTGCAACCTGATGGCTCCTGGCAGTGCTACGATTATTATGGTAATGGTTACAGAAGTGATGGGAAAATCCACTACACCTATCGACCATGGAAAAACCTTCCTGCGTTGCCATCGGACGCTACGTTGACGAATTGCCACGTTACGGCTTATGAATACGCCCCTCAGGGAAATTCGTATTTCCAGTCGGAAGTTTGGTATATCGAAGTTCATGTTCTTGGCGTGGAGGTTTCGGAAAACTATATCTGGCCGCAACCAATCACTCTTTATTCTGGAACCTCCCCTATATGGACCGGTTTCGAAGAAATGGAGGATCTGCCTGCAATCATCAGGGGGCAAGGTTCCTACTACAACGAAAGAACGACCGCTACAATCGCCACCACTTCCGACGTTCCATACTATCTTCGAGGCCGCCTCGCTTACGTTAAGGAGCCTGACGGTCGACAAGAAGTCCATGCCTACGAGAACGGCAATTACAATCCGTCAACCCATGTGTTTTCACCTTCGCCCACTGGCGATCACCTCCGGGAATTCATTTACCATGTGACCGTCGATAATCCATACGGTATTGACAGGAAAACCCTCCGAACCGTCAGGATCACGAGTCCCGGAGGAGGACTTCTGAACGAAGAAACCCAAGTAAAAACCGCATCCGGTCATGTCACCGTGAGCACCACACTGCACAGCTATGATGCGGGAGGCCACCTCGTTCTAACCACGGTGAACGGACGCACCACCTACGAGGCAACCTGGCAGAATGGCAGGCTTGCTACAGAAACCGACGAGCAAGGCATCACCACCACCTTTGACGTATATGATGCGGAAGGCCGGGTCACTCAGGAAACCCGCTTGGGGATCGTCACCGTTCGGGTATTCGATCCCGCAGGAAATCTAACGTCAACCACCCGCAGCTCGGGCGGCTTGAGTCTGGGAACCTCCACCGGATATGACCTCGCGGGAAGGGTGACTTCCGAAACCTCGGAAGACGGTTTGGCTGCCGGAACCGTTTACACTAACGGAGGCCGGATCACCATCCGCACCCGTGCCGACACTTCCACTGAAATCACCACCCGTTATCTCGATGGGCAAACGCAATCCATCACCGGCACCGGCGTTTTCGCCCGTTATTTTGACTACGGCACCGATGCCAACGGCTTTTGGACCAAGGAATCCATTGGATCGGAAACGTCACCCCGCTATTCCCAAAGCTGGCGGAACGAGAAGGGCGAAACCTGGCTTTCCGCTATTAGCGGACCATCCGGCCCGATCTACACGACAACCACCTTTAACCCCTATTATGTCGGGCGACCCATCGCCCGCACGGTTCCCGGTGAAGCAAAAATTCTATACGCCTACGATCCTGACATCGGATCGCTCGTGCGGGAGGCGAGAGACCTGAATGCCAACGACACCAGCGATGACGAATCTGACACCATCAGTGAAACGAATACTTCATACATCGAGGATAGTGGGAATTGGTTCCGCGAAACCGTAAGCAGCCAATATGAAACCGATGGCAGTGCCACGCCATCCGTTCTTTCCACCTTCCGCGAGCAACTAACCAGCCTTGGTGCCGGCATCGCCTCCGCCACCCAGTCCATCGACTCCCAAGGTCACATCACTAACCAGACCACGGCCATCAACCGTGCCACCCGCACCGTCACCGTCACCACCGATGTTCCAAACTCCACTTTAGATGCCATACAAATCAGCACCGACGGCAAACTTTTTTCCACTACTACGCCCACCGTTGCCACACCCACCTTATATAACAGCTACGACACCTTGGAACGTCCCACCGCCGTCACCTCACCTCGGGGCGTGGTGACCACAACTGTCTATCACCCGACGACCGGACAAGTGTCCAGCGTCACCCATGCGGGAAAGCAAACCTCATACACTTATCACCCCGCAGGAAATCCGGGAGCCGGAAAAGTCGCCACCGAGACCCTGCCGGACACCCAAGTCATCCGCACCTCCTACACCCAGCGCGGCGAAGTTTTCCATATCTGGGGCGGAGCCACTTACCCGCTAGAACGCACCTATAACAACTACGGCCAGCCGCAATTCCTCAAAACCTACCGTGGCGGCACCGGATGGAACGG
>JAYWAR010000506.1:0-2806 GCA_043782285.1 Akkermansiaceae bacterium
TTACACAAACCGCGAGTGGAATTGCCAGTGTGGCCGCGCTGGTTGCGAGTAACGGTTCGGCTCCTAAACAGGTAAAAATTACCACGAAGTTTGTAGAAATTACTCAGAATAACACCGAGGAGTTGGGTTTTGATTGGGTGGTAAGTCCATTTTCATTAACCAATAATGTTTTCGGCAGTGGTGGTACTTCGGGGAATCAGCCGAAACGCACAGGTAATGATTTTACAGGCCCAATTATTCCGGGTGTGCCGTTGTTGGGTAAAAATAATGTAACCAATATTGTCACTGGAGGCAATCGCAGTGGTGATACCTCGATTACTCGTAATAATATTGATGCCATTCTTAATAATCCGAACCGAACGGCTCAGGTCGCCAATGTCGCACCAGGCATCATGGGTTTGACCGGGCTTTTCTCTGAGGGTGAAGTGAAGGTGATGATGCGTGGTCTTTCCCAGAAGAAAGGTGTAGATTTGATGACCGCTCCTTCGGTGGTTGCCCAATCTGGGAAAAAGGCCCAAATCGATATTATTCGTTCATTCATTTATCCTATCGCTTACACTCCACCGCAAATTCCAACCAGTGTGGGTACCACCACTGGTACTAATTCTTTATTACCGGGTCTTGGTGGTGGTGGTGGTTCGAGTAACAGCTTTCCTGTGACTCCGGCTACGCCGAGTGCATGGGATACTCGAAATACTGGAGTATCGCTGCCGATTCAGCCCATTATTGGTGCTGACAATTATAACATCGATCTTAGTTTAAATCCGAGTATTGTTGAATTTGAAGGATTTATCAATTACGGGAGCCCAATTCAAACTGCGGGTACCGATGCTTTAGGTAACTCGGTAGTAACGGTACTGACGGAAAATCGTATTGAGATGCCAATATTCTCGACGCGCTCAGTGAGTACCAATCTTAGTATTTATGATGGTTACACAGTATCTATCGGTGGACTGATGCGTGAAGATGTTCAAATTACCGAAGACAAGGTGCCGATTTTGGGCGATATCCCAATTATTGGACGCTTATTCCAAAGCAGTGGCGAAACTCGGGTTAAAAGTAATATCATTATCTTTGTGACTGCACAAATCATCGATCCTACAGGACGACCATTGCGAGGCGCAGATTCGGTACAAGCAGTGCAGATTTCGGGTGGTGGTGCCATAGGCAGTGGTAGTACTCCAAGTATGAGTGCAGATCCAGGTAGCGGGGTTCTTCCTACGCTCTGATTGATTGATCGATGAATTGCGTTTTGAGAAGTTACGGCGGGAAAAAATAAATTTCCTGCGTAACTTTAAGCTTTGATCATCTAAACATCTAAATTTATTAGATTAAGTTTGAAATGAGAAGGTGTTTTTTATTTCCTGAAATTCACAAAAAACCGTTTAGAGACCTTATATTATTTACATGAAATTTACAATTTTAGCGAGTGCTGCTATTGCGTCAGCCATTTTTCTAACAAATTGCGGCGGTGGTGGCAGTTCAAGCAGTAAGGAGGATACTGCAACGGTGAGGCCAAAAACGATGGATGGAATCGTCCTTAATTTAGATAGATCTACACAGCTAGAATTCATTAGGAATTTGTCAACACAAGGTTCAATTAATACCGGAGATGTAGAAACGGGTACTTTTCTATATACTCCGACGTTGGCGAGTAACGTTTTGAGAAATTATGATAACATCAGTGGGAGTAAATCAAACTTCCGTTATCCCGGTTCGATTACCGCGGCGACATACAGTTATCGTGCGATTAATGAAAGTTCTGGGATACTCACGCTGACAGCGACAGGTACGTTTGATTCTAGTTTTAGTTATAGTTATTATGCAGGTCTATCGGGTTCAGGAGTTATTTTGAATGATTCGTGGATTCGTTTATTTTACACTTATTCACCAGCATCGCTCACTGGGGTGACTCGTATTGCGGAGATTGCGATTACGTTTTCATCTACGGGTGATAGTGTGACTTCTGATATTGTAACCTTAAGGCTTCCTGAAAGTCCCTTGGTGAGTACTTTTGATACAGTTCGGATTCCAACGTCTGTACGACTTGCCGCGGGTGGTGCGGTGCCACTGAATTATAATCCTACAGTGAATCCTTTGCGAGCCAGTAAGATTGCGCCAGTATCACTGACGAAACGCTTATTGAGTGGTAAGAATGGAATCCCTGACTTAACTAAGGACTTTACGATTCAATTTGTTGCGGACGCAGCGTCGGCCAGCGGTTCTTCAAGTAGCGTCGAGACTCAAGAAGTCGGGCATGGAATTCTGTCAGTTTATGATTCCACATTGGTGCCGGCAGGCTTAAGAGCGATTAGCGGAGCTTTAGACTACACCTGGCGACGAATTGGGGGAACCGACAAAGGTGAACTGATACTCAGTAATATTCCAGATGATGCAGTACTGCCTTTTGATGTGTCATTAAATGGCAGTATGATCCTTAATTTTTCAGGTATAGAAAATGGAATTTATACTGGCTCAGTAGACGGTGACACCGTGAATGCGGCTGACGTGTCTGGGACTTTTTTGATAGGTAATGATAAGTAGAGACAAAATTTGTAATTGCGACGGGTCATTAGAAATTACGATTCATGGCAAATGTTAGATTTTTTGATCTTCAAGTGCCGTAGTTGATGAGATTTTATGATTCAGTTTTATGGATAAGTTTCGTTTCATTGATGCTGAATGGATGTGTCGCTCCGAAGGCAAAGCAGGATCTGGTTAAAAGTTCGATTGCGCGCGAAGTTGAATTTAAGGCTTTAATTGATCGAATTGAGACTGAGCCGAGAAAGTGGATTTCATGGAAAGA
>JAYWAR010000507.1:0-7772 GCA_043782285.1 Akkermansiaceae bacterium
TGAAACTTAAAACTCAAGCGCTCGTGCTCCAAGCCGAGAGCATGCAGTAAGGTTGCATGCAAATCCCGAATATGCACCGGATCCTTGACGATATTGTAAGACATTTCATCAGTTTCTCCATAAACTTGCCCGCCCTTGATGCCACCGCCGGCTAACCACATCGAAAAACACCGCGGATGATGATCCCGACCATAATCGGTCTCGGTTAGCTTACCTTGGCTATAGATAGTCCGCCCAAACTCCCCACCAAAAACAACCAGTGTGTCCTCAAGCATCCCGCGTTGTTTCAAATCCTGAATCAAGCCGTAACAGCCCTGATCCACATCCCGACACTGGGACGCTAAATCGCGCGGAAGATCGCCGTGCTGGTCCCAGCCACGATGAAAAATTTGGACAAACCGTACTCCCCGCTCGACCAAGCGCCGCGCCATAATCGCCGAGTTGGCAAAAGTCCCACGTTTCTTGCTATCCGCGCCATAGAGTTGATAGACTTGCTCCGACTCGCCGGACAGATCGGTTAGCTCCGGTACCGATGCCTGCATCCTGAAAGCCATTTCATACTGTTGGATCCGATTTTCAATCTCTGGGTCGCGGATCGCCTCAAACGAACGATGATTCAACTCATTCATTCCATCGAGCATGTTGCGGCGAGCTTCACGTGAAATTCCAGCGGAATCCTTAAGAAATAAGACCGGATCACCCAGCGAACGCAACGCCACTCCCCCATGCTTACCTGGCAAATAACCCGAACCCCATAGCCGCGAAGAAATTGCCTGCACATTCGCAAACGCCGAGCTGTGCGTCGCGTGCAATACCACAAATGACGGCAACTCTTGGTTCATCGAACCAAGGCCATAAGAAAGCCACGATCCGAGCGAGGCCTTGCCCGATTGCATCGATCCCGTGCAGATCAATTGGTTGGCAGGTTCGTGGTTAATCGCGTCCGTGTGCATCGACTTGATGACGCAGAGGTCGTCAGTCATTTTGGCAGTCCAAGGCAACAATTCGCTGATCCAAGTCCCCGATTGGCCGTGCTGATTGAATTTGAAAATCGACGGTGCGAGCGGAAAACTGGCTTGGCCAGAAGTCATTCCAGTGAGCCGTTGCCCTTGTTCCTTGAGGTAGCCGTTCAAGTCTTCCTTGAAGCGTTTTTTTAAGTCGGGCTTGTAGTCAAAAAGATCAAGCTGCGAAGGTGCTCCAATCAGCGAAATGTAGATCACCCGTTTCGCTTTTGGCGCGATCTGCGGGAGCATCGTGTTGATCCCTGCGACATTTTCAGCGGCAGACATTCCACGCTGTCCGAGCAAGGATGCCAGCGCCGCCATCCCTAGGCCGGTGCCGGATTTTCTAAAGAAATGACGCCGACTGTAGGCAGCATTGTGAGATTCCAAGGGATTCATCGCAGTTCAACGGGTAATGGTTTCATCGAGATTGAGGATCTGACTCGCAAGTAGAGTCCACGCGGCAAGTTCAGGCACATCGGCATCGGCACGCGGCAGTGTCGCTCCAGTACGAATCAATTGAAGGGCCGCATCATTTTTTAGCCGGAATTCAGTCAGCGCTCGATCTAGGGATTTTCTGACGATTCCTCGCTCGCCGACATCGAATTTCCGGCCATCCAGCCGCGTCGTGATGAAATCCAAACGGCGATCAAACTCAGCCTCGGCCTTGAGCGCATGCGACGCTAATTCACGCGAAGCTTCTACAAACTGCGGATCATTCAACAACACCAATGCCTGCAGCGGAGTGTTGGTAAGATCCCGGCGGACACAGAACGACTCGCGCGTCGGTGCATTGAAGATCTCCATCGAAGGCGGTGCAGCCGTGCGTTTCCAAATGGTATACAAAGAGCGGCGATAAAGCCCCTCCCCATGATCTTCACGGTATGTGAGCGTGTTGGACTGTGGCATTGCCACCGCCTCCCAGATTCCCTCAGGTTGGTAGGGCTTGACCGATGGTCCGCCGACGGTCGGTGAGAGCAACCCAGAAGTCGCGAGTGCAAGATCGCGAATCTGTTCGGCATCAAGGCGATAGCGCGGACCACGAGCAAGCAGACGATTGGTCGGATCTTTTTCGAGCTTCTCAGGGGAAACCACTGCCGACTGGCGATAGGTCGCGGAAGTGACCATCAACTTGATCATGTGACGGCAATCCCATTTTGAATCCACAAACTCAGTGGCAAGCCAATCGAGCAGCTTGGGATGACTCGGACGAGCCCCCATGATTCCGAAATCGGCATTGGTCTCAACCAGACCGGTACCGAAAAAATAGGACCAAGTGCGATTCATCGTCACCCGAGCCGGTAGCGGGTTGACCGGATCGTTGAGCCAGCGTGCCAGACCGAGCCGGTTCTTAGGCGCATCAGCCGCCATCGGTGGCAGCACCGCAGGGGTAGCCGCGGTAACCCGCTCACCCTTGTCGGCATAGCCGCCACGAATCAATACATTGGCAAAAGGCTCATCCTTCTTCTCCTCCATCACCAACGAAACCGACCCACGTGAACGCAGTTTAATTTTCTCTGCTTTCAGGCCATCAAAGCGCTTGTTCAAATCACATGACATCGGATCAATATTGGTAATGTAATATTTGAACACCACTTCCAATTGTTCTTTGGTCCGAGTTGCGACAGGCTGAGAAACGATCTGTTGCAGCAAGCTCTGAGCTGCCAGATTTTGGATTTCTTCAGCCGTGAGCACGCGACGATAGAATCGGAAGTCTTGTAACGCCACTTTCCCCTGAAGCTTGGAATCCCCTCCCTGTCTGGAGCCCAGCAGCAATGGCACCGCCGTTTCGATCCTTCCGCCCACCGTGTTTGGGTAAGTTTTACCGTCAACATCCTTGCCATCGACATAAATGGTGCTCGCCTGGTGACCTGAAGCAGAACCATTAAAAGTGACCATCACATGATGCCACTCGCCGGGCGTAAGCGGCTGTGGCGCGACAATTTTGTTCGCAAACTTATCCCAGGAATCGATAATGTGTGAGACAGGTTTGCCATTTTCCAAATAAATATCCCATCCGCGAAACGACTCCGCAGGATTCATCCGGGCGATGACTGCACCGTTTGGGGCTCCCTCCACGCGGATAAAGCCACCATAAGTCACTCGATCATTGCGAGAAAAGCTCCCAATATCGCCCAAGTCAATTGGAGTGTCACTGATGATCGGAGCCTTACCAAAAGGTGCATCAATTCGCGTCACTTCGACTGGCCATTCGCGCGCTTGGTGGTCCACGCTGCCTCGCAGCGGACCGCTCGTTTCATCCAAGGGCAGGTGAATCACCAAAGTGGAATCAATCTGATGACTTGGCGCAACTTTCGCACTGGCAAGCCACTTTTCGAAATCTGGGTGTGCTGTTTTTGCCCGGGCTGCAAGCTGCTTATCCATCGCAGAAATTTCATCGGCTAAAGTCTGCCAGCGCGGCCGATCCTCCAGCAGCGGAACAAAAACGTTCGGCGGATGCTCTGCATTATTATTGTCGAGCGCCGACATCGGCGTATTCCTAAAAAATGCCGTGAGCGAATAGAAATCTTTGGTCGAAATAGGATCAAATTTATGATCATGGCAAGTCGCACAGCCAGTAGTTAGGCCGAGCCAGATCGCGGAAACCGTTTCGACCCGATCCTTGGCATAGATCGCATCGTATTCTGCGGCAATCGCGCCCCCTTCGCCGGTAGTCGCCAAACAACGCGAAAAGCCTGTGGCGATTTGTTGGTCGAGTGTTCGGTTCGGCAACATATCTCCTGCGATCTGCTCAGTCGTGAATTGATCCCACGGCATGTTTGCTTGAAACGCTCGAATCACCCAATCGCGGTATGGCCAAATCGCGCGATAATTGTCGATATGGATGCCATGAGTGTCTGCGTAGCGGGCTGCGTCTAGCCAATGGCGGGCGAAGTTTTCGGCACTCGCCGTAGTCGCCAGCAATTGATCGGCAGCTGTTTCAATCGCGGTTTGCGGATCGGCCAAGGCAGATTTTTGAAACGCGACAATCGCGTCCGGTGTCGGCGGTAATCCGGTTAAATCAAAATGTAAACGTCGGTAGAAACGCCCCAAATCTTCGGGTGGATTGGGCTTGAGCCCAGCGGAATCGAGCTTTTCAGCGATGAAATGGTCGATCGGGTTCGCCGCCCAGTCCGCGCCCGCCTGAGGAGCGGCCAGCTTTTGTACCGGAACAAACGACCAATGCGGCTCGTATTCAGCACCCTGTTCGATCCAGCGCTCGATCAGCGCAATTTCCTCTGACTTCAAGGTCTTGTGGCTTTTCGGGGGTGGCATGATTTCCTCCGGGTCCTGTTGATGGATCCGTTGAACCAGCAGCGACTTGCTCGGGTTGCCTTTGAGGATCACCGGATTGCCATCGTCACGCAAAGCGAAGGCATCCGCTACCCGATCCAAACGCAAAGGCAATTTTTTCGGCTCGCGCGTCCCGGAATCCGGGCCATGGCAATGATAGCAATATTCCGATAAAATCGGCTGAATATGCTCGTTGAAAGAGACCTTTTCCGGCAGCGAAACTGTCATCACGGGCTGCGATTTGAGCGCCACCTGTTTAAGCTCCGCCGCAGCCAACAGCTTCGACGGCCGTGGATTACAGCTGCTTAGCAAACCAACGACTATCAGTGCCCAGGCAAATTTAGTTTTAAAAGAATTATCCATTCGATTTATGAAACATCTCTCTTAATACGATTGCGCATAGGAAAACTTTCAAAAATCGAACTCTGCGGGCGATTGCCACCGCCAAACACCGCAAATGCAGAAGTTAATTTCATGCGAGCGATGCCGCGCTTCAATCTACTCCACGCCTCTCTGAAAATCAAAATAACCCCGCCACCACCTTTTATGTTCAGCTTCGGCGCGACACTGCGCGTTTGGTTGAAACTCGATTGGCCTGTTGTTCGTACCGCTCTCAGATTTCATTCCGTTTATAGCTTCGGTGGCACGCCATCGCAGTCAGCATCGTTCCAACACGGGTGGGTTTCAGGAGTCTTGATTTTTTGTAGCTTGTGGTGCTGCGGATGATCTAGCTGGACAGCCCGAACTTGTCGTTTCACCGTTACTGCATGGATTGCAACAAGCCGTTTGTCCCGCAAGATGAAAAAAGCGAAGTCGAAGAAGGATCAGATTTCTCCCCAAAATTCGATACCGATGGTTTGCTGCCTGCGCTGGCAATGGATGCGACGACTGGCGAGCCGCTGATGCTCGCTTACATGAATGCGGAATCACTGCGGCGGACTCTTGAAATCGGTGAGGCCGTTTACTGGTCCCGTTCACGCCAAGAATTCTGGCATAAAGGGGCGACTTCCGGCCACATTCAGCGGATTGTCGAAATCCGCACGGACTGTGATCAAGATGCGCTGATTTTGAGAGTCGAACAACTCGGTGCGGGAGCCTGCCACACCGGCCGGAATTCATGTTTTTATCGTACGGTGATCCCAAGCACCAGCGGCAGCCCAGCCAAACTGACCATGATCCCCGGTGAAAAATCATTCGATCCCGCGACGGTTTATGGGAAACCCTGAATTTCGATCAATTTCGCGGTTGCAATTGGTCAATCCATCCAGTAGCTCTCCCGCCCCGCGCTTCGGGGCATACCGCAAAGACAGCGCAGGCAGCACATTCATTTTTCGCGAAGGAGGACCCCATGCACATCATTAATAAGATCGAGTCAGAGCAATTGAAGCAAGACATCACCGAATTCAATGTCGGCGACACCGTGAAGGTCCATTGCCGAGTGATTGAAGGTGGCAAAGAGCGAGTCCAGATTTTTGCAGGGATTGTTTTGGCCCGTGGCGGCTCCGGGGTGAACGCCGCGTTTACCGTTCGTAAAATTTCCTACGGTGAAGGCGTTGAGCGGGTATTCCCGTTGCACACTCCCCGCATCGCCAAAATTGAAGTTACCAACAAAGGCAAGGTTCGCCGTGCCAAACTTCATTACCTCCGCGAACGGGTCGGCAAGCGCGCCCTCCTCGTCAAGAGCGCCAATTGATTCGCCTAACCGAGTTATTTCTCAAAACACCCTCTCCGGCTTCCGGATGGGGTGTTTTGTTTTTATGCCCTTGTGTGATTTCCGCTTTCCGCCAGCCAAAGTCCGCGCCACCTTGCCAGCGTGCGCGTTCCGCTTCCCATCGTCATCTTCCTGGTTGTGACCGTCATCAGCGGAATATGCTGGCACAATACCCGCCACTTGGATTTTTTGACTCCTCCGAGTGCCGCAAAATTGGAAGCGGTCCGGCTAAAAATCGAATCCTCGCTGCCCCGCACCGACCTAGTCGATGATGCGATCTCAGTCCCCCCAGTGGTCATCCCGCCCCCGCCCCCGCCACCACCAGTCGAAAAGCCGACGCCTGCGATCGATCTCGGCGATTTAACCACAAGTCCCCATCTAAAAAATTACAGCGAATTTTCATCACAAGGTTCTGCCTACCTAATCAGGCTCGCGACCTTACTTGAACAAAAAGATCAATTTCAGCGCGCCTTGCTGGCATGGGAACGAGTGCTAGATCTCACCCAACCTGACGCCAATCAGGCGGCACTCGCTCTTTCCGCAATCAAACGGCTCCGCTCAACTTTACCCGATTGGAACGGCAAACCCGAAATCCCGATCTCGGTAATTCTCCACGCCAGCACCAGCAAAAAGCTCGCCAAACCACTCACTCCAATCCTTCAAGCCGTCGCTCACGAGCTGGAGCGCGCCACATCCGGTATCGTCAAAGTCAAAGCCATCGTCACCCTCGGTAAAACCAGTACTTTGGGCAAAAACCCAACGCCCGTCGCCCTTTGGCTCACCGGCTCCAATCAAAAATCCAAATCTACCGAAGTGCTTTCCTTCACCGCCGATTCGCCGGAAACCCTCCACCCCAAAATCCTTGGAAAACTCTTCTCATTGATTCGCAATGATCTCGCTCATCCCCCCCCGTTTACCACGCCAACCGCCCTGGCAGAGGGCGAAAACCCACAAGATGCGCTTACTTACCGAGTAACCCGACTCTGTTGGAGTCAATTCGCCGCGACCCTCAATTTACCACCCAAAAAATCCATCACCCCTTAAATTATTCTAAACTTTCATCCATCACTTACGTTATGCCACTTGCTAAGTGAAATCTGTTCCGTCTCGAACCTTTTTTCAAACGCTGTCTAACACCGAAAACCTCGGCAAGTATCATCACTACGCTTTTCCACAACACCTCTCCCAAAACCATGAAACTCCTGTCCACTTTGATTATCCTCGGCACCGCGATCGGTAACGCCGCCGAAAAGTCACCCAATCGCTACGAATCTCTCAAACAAGAAATCCGCCAATCGATCAGCCGTGGCAATGCCTGGCTCAAAAGCCAACAGAAGCCCGAGGGCTGCTGGGACGACGGTGAGCTGCCAGCCTTCACCGCGCTTGCCTTAAGCGCCGCCGCCCGCGATCCAAACCTCGATCGTAAAGCGCCCTTTCCCGAGCACCTCGAGAAAGGTTTCAACTGGCTGCTTGCCCAGCAAAAAGAAGACGGCGGCATCTACAACCGCGGCCTCTCGGTCTATAATACCGCCACTGCAATAAGCGCATTCGTCGCAAGTGGTCGCGAACGTTACGAGCCCGCCATCGTCAAAGCTCGTAAACATCTGATCGATAACCAATGGGACGCTGGCCAAAAAAAGGAATCCGACACCACCAATGCCGGCGGTGTCGGCTACGGCTCGCGCAACGATCATGCCGACATGTCCAATACCTATCTCGCAATTGAGGCACTCGCACTTTCGAAAAAAATCGTCGAAGACGGCAAA
>JAYWAR010000508.1:0-20765 GCA_043782285.1 Akkermansiaceae bacterium
GCACCCAGCGAATCACCTTGCTGGAGTAAATCGAGGGCGCTTGCTTCGGCGAGAATTCCACTTTTCATACGTTCCGCCGCCTTCGCCACTTGTTTTCGCTGCTCGGGCAGATCATTTTTCCACTCAAGCGCTGCCGCTCTCAGTGCTCGGTAATCGATATCTCGCTCCTGCTTCATTCCGCCGCCCTCAAAATGCAGGAAAGGCCGATACAGCGGGTCACCCAGCACCACTCCCTGCCATGAAGCCACCGGCATCGCCATCCAGCAAGCCTCCACCCAACAGTAACCTTCAAGTAATTTTTGATGAAGGATACTGAAGTTATGCGTCAAATGCAGATACGGCTCATAGACATTACCAATCGTCACTGCGGCCCCTTTTTCTAGCAAAGCACCGCTCCAGTTTTTGCTCGGATCCGAGAGTTGCTCCGCGCTGAACGAATGCAAATGCATCGCGACAGCACCTTTTTGGAATTCGAAGCGTTTATTTAAAAATGGCCCACTCACATTCCAATCATACCAGCCGTAATACAGCGCAGCATCGGTCATCGGGTAATTCAGCGGTAGCGTTTCTTGGTAACGATCCACCACCGTCGGAATGCCGACTTGGGCGTCGCGAGTGACGATCTCCTCCAGCCACTGGTCACCCTGCGGAAATTTGTTTGCAATATCCACATACGCCCGGCCCCACAATCCAGTCTGCTCCACCGCCACTGCATCGCGAATCATTCGCTCACAAGTCGCAAACGTCGGCGCATCGATCCTCGAAGTGAGTATCAAAAATGGCAAATTTACTTCAGCTATCGACTTCTCGCTTTGAAAAAATTTATTCGCTAATACCCCATCAACGGGTAAGCCATCCACCCCAAACATCGCCAACTCCGAATCGACGGCGGCCTCATCATGGTTAAGTACTGGGTTTTGCGAGTTTGAGGCTGCGGACTTCGGCTGTGCTTGAATCCGCAACGGCACACCACGCAGCGTTACCAAAACCCGAATCCGGTTCGTCACGGGTAAAACCACGCCCCCTGCATCTGGCTGACGTTGCCACCATCGACGGCGATCAAATTCCTTGCGCAACGGCTTCAAAATCCATTTTTCGTAATCCTTACGTGAAATATCGGGCACAACCGGCATCTCCAGTCCGATCAAATTCCCCACTGGAATTCCACGCGCCTCACGATAAATTTCCGCCAATTTCCGCGATTCCGGCACCGCCGAATTGTACAACAGAGCTACCGACTCCGCAGAAATCACCGCCCTTGAAACGGAAGGCATTCCCGCGAGCAGAAATAAAATCAAGGCTAGTATTTTCATTTCGATTCAGCATGCCCAGATCTCTCAATCATGCAAGAACAGGCACTTTTTACAGCGAAATTTGCAACCCATCCCACGCAAAACCCACCCCGGCTGGCAATACATTTTTACCCACTCCGGCCTCATATTCGTGACTCAAATGAGTGAGCCATGTTTCTTTGGCTTGTAAAACTTTAGCCACCTCTAACGCCTCACCCAGCGAAAAATGGGTCGAATGCTCGGCGGGGCGTAAAGCATCGATAATCAGCACATCCACCCCACGCAACAGTTGCATCGTCTCCGCCGGAATCCTTTTGACATCAGGCAAATACGCCACTCTCCGTGATTTTTGATATTCAAATAAAAACCCAATGGTTTCTACCGTCGCATGTTCCACCGGCAATGGCGTCACCTTGAGATCACCGTAAAAAAAAGGCCCCGTAATCAGCTGAGCATCGGGCCTGACGTAACCCCCAATCACATTTTCTGGAAAAAATGCCCAAGCAAACATCGTTTGCAGCGTCGCCATACAGCCAGCAGTTGCGTGCAAAGGCAGCGGCGTATCTCGCCGCCAGCAAAACGCACGTAACTCGTCAAAACCCGCCACATGATCCAGATGCCCGTGAGTATAAATCACCGCGTCAATTTCCCGCAGCCCTTCGCGCAAAGCCTGCATCCGCAAATCTGGCCCAGAATCCACCAACAGCGTCTGATCTCCTGCCCGCACCAGCACCGACGAGCGGAAGCGAATTTTCAGCGGATCGAGCGAGGTACAAACCGCACAATCACAACCGATAACCGGCACCCCCACCGAGGTCCCAGTGCCTAAAAATGTTAAAGAAAAATCCACAGCCATCGCTTTCTGCAGCGACCTTCGCACATCCTCCCGGGTTGCACAAAACCAATGCGTGATCGAGTCAACATTCACCACCTCCACACCCGAACTCAGTGAAAAACTCAGTCATTGAGCAGTCCGCAAAACGCCCGCCGCCCTGACCATAACAAAAATAGCGCCAAGCCAACCATCAGGAAATTCACAGGATCAATGAGAGTCGCACCCTTGGTCAAAAAAATGTGAAAACATAGGATATTCACTAGGATTGGCCCGAGAATCAACAATCCA
This sequence comes from Akkermansiaceae bacterium, assembly GCA_043782285.1. Lineage (GTDB taxonomy): Bacteria > Verrucomicrobiota > Verrucomicrobiia > Verrucomicrobiales > Akkermansiaceae > Luteolibacter. The sequence continues at coordinate 2,416 of JAYWAR010000508.1, forward strand.
AAATTCCGAGTCTTTGGCACAGCCACCAGCACCCCACCCAAGATTTCGAACAGCTTGATCACCGCAAAATAACCCGTGGGAATCAGCGCCCCCATCAAAAGTGCCGGCGGCGAACCCGCCATCGGTCCCGGTGGCATCGGAATAAATTTCAAAAAGAAATTTGCGCCAAAAACGATGAAAATCAGGCCCAAGAGAGCGGCGGCGATTGTAGATGCGAGTTTCATGATGCCATTTAAAAAGTTCGAAATAATTGGTATTTGCTCAAAATTACAGGGGTACTTTGGTGGGAATGAGTCGCTTTGGCGAGAGATCTTTGGTGACACAACCCGCCCTCGCCAAGCGCTTGGCTAGAATCTCGGCAGCCCTTGTAGCCGCTGATTTAAAAATGAAGCTCCACAAAAGGGCTGGTTGCTTCAGAGACCCCGCTGTTCTGGCCGCAAAATGTTCAATCGTAGCTTCTTGATCGTGGCCACGGCCTCATCTTCAAAACCCCAAAATGCGCTTATTTATTTTTACAAGTCATCGGAAAGGACTTCGCAAAATGCCGGGATTGCTTCCGGCCACAGCTCTTGCATAATCCTCCCAGTTCACGAATGCTCACACTTCTTAAAATCCGCAATCTCGCCCTCGTCGATGAACTCGCCTGGGAACTCGGCACCGGTCTGATCAGCGTCACCGGCGAAACCGGTGCCGGTAAATCGGTCATCGTCGGTGCCCTCAAACTCGTGCTCGGTGAACGGGCTGAAAAATCGCTGATCCGCAGCGGCGAGGAAACTTGTTCCGTCGAGGCAGTTTTCGAACTCAAAGATCCCTCGGAAATCAACGCCATCCTCGAAGACGGCGGTTTAAATCGGTGTGAGGACACTCAACTCATCGTCCGCCGGATGATTGGGCAAACCGCGAATCGCCAGTTTGTCAATGATTCCCCGGTCACTCTGACTCTGCTCAAACGCCTCGGCGAACACCTCGTCGATCTTCATGGCCCACACGACCACCAATCTCTGCTCTCCACGGAGCGCCAACTGGCAATGCTTGACGCCTACGCCAGCGCGGATTCCGCCCTTGCCACTTACCGTGAATTTTACCGCAACTGGCGCACCAAAGCCGCTGAGCTCGAAGAAATCCGCCATGCCGAAAATGCCAGTGAGCAGGAACTCAGCCTACTTCATTACCAGCTCCAAGAAATCGACGCTGCCAATCTCAAGTCCGAAGACCAACAAGATCTCGAAGACCGCTGGCGGCGCGCCTCCAATGCCAGCCGCCTGGTCGAAGCTGCTGCCGCTGCCACCGCTGCGCTGAATGGCGAAGATGGAATTCTCGAACGTCTGACCGAGGTTCAGCGTTTAGTCCGCGACCTCGAAAAACTGGATCCCTCGATTCGCCAGCGTACTGCCTCACTTGAAACCGCTTGTCTTGAACTTCAAGACCTTGAAAGCAACCTCGCCGACTACGTTGACGAACTCGAGATCAACCCCGCCGAGGCCACCCTGCTCGAAGAACGCGTCAATTTACTCGAATCCCTCAAACGCAAATACGGCCCCTCGCTGAATGATGTGCTCGCCCGCCGTGACGCGGCAGCAATACGCCTCGACACCATCGAAAATCGCGGCGAAAAACTCGAAACCCTTGAGCGAGAACTCGACGCCCACCGCACCGCAATGGAGATCGGCGGTAAAGCCCTCAGTAGCCTCCGGCGCAAAGCCGCCCCTAAGTTAGCCAAAGAAATTTCCAACCAACTTAAAGATCTGGGCTTCAAACAAGCTTCCTTCGAGGCCCCGCTCCGTGTTCTCACCGCTCCCAGTCCGCAAGGGTTCGAAGCCATCGAATTCCAATTTGGCCCGAATCCCGGTGAACCGCTATTGCCACTCCGCCAAATCGCATCCTCAGGTGAAATCAGCCGGGTAATGCTAGCCGTCAAATCTGCACTTGCCGATCAAGACGCGACCCCACTGATGGTTTTCGACGAAATCGATGCCAACGTTGGCGGCGAAATTGCCCGCGCCGTCGGCCGCAAAATGGCCGCGCTTGGCACCCGCCATCAAATTGTCGCAATCACTCATTTCCCACAGGTTGCCGCAATTGCCACCCACCATTTTGTGGTCGAAAAAGAAGTCTCCGCCGGTCGCACCCGCTCGCGACTTTACCCGGTGACTGGCGAAACCCGGATTCAAGAACTCGTTCGCATGTTAGGCGGTGGTGGCGAACAGGCTCGTGCGATGGCCGCTTCACTCCTCAACCTGTGAAACCTATTTTCAAAGCCGTAACAGAAGCGGTCGAAGCCACCTCGCGAGAGCTCGCCGCGTCGCTCGGCTTGCCTTGGCGCGGACCAGGCATGCCACGGTTGGTGATCGGCCGCCGAGAATGGATCGCCTTGCCAGACCTCAGAATTTCCCCACTCAACGCAAAAACGGATAGCGGAGCCCGCAGCTCCAGTATCCACGCGACCCACGTGAAACTCTCTGCCGACGAAAAAACCGTTCAGTTCACCACCTCCAACCATTACCTTGAGGAAACAACCTGTCAGTCGCCAGTCGTCCGAATTGCCCATGTCCGCAGTTCCACCGGCGTCGCCAAAAAAAGGATTTTCATCGAGACCACCGCGGTCGTAGCTGGAGGGTTCCATTGGAAAATTTTAGTCAGTCTGGCGAACCGCTCAGAAATGCGCTGCCCGATGCTGTTGGGTCGCCGCGCACTCTCAGGCTATTTCCTGATCGACCCGCAAGGCTCCCATTTACTTGGGGCGAGGCGGCAACTGGATGAGTTCATACTCACTCCCCCAGACGTGGATCAAAGTTAAATATCTGTGGCTTACCCAATTTGAGATCCCGCATCGCCAGATCAGCAGGATTGAGCAACAGCGATTTTTCCTCGGGAATCACCACGCTCGGTAACTGCAAGGCAAGGTTCTGATAATCCCGCAACCAGTGAGAGCCAAAAACCTGCGCCAAATAAGAGGAGGGCTGTGCTCGCCAAGTTGAAGGTAATTTTCCAGCGGGTACTCTATCGATCTTTGAATCTGGAATTTCTAGCTCAATCACAACCCAACTCAGCATTAAAGCCTCGCGTGGCGCGTGTACTAATATTTCTAAAGCAGCCAACGCCCGTGATTCCGCCAAATAAACCGCCGCAACCCCCGGCAAATTCCAGCGCCCACCATACAGCCGCGCCCCCTCCCCATCCAATGGGTTCTCGGCCCATTGCTCCTGCACAATCCGATAAAATTTTGCCATAATTAGGAAAATACGCCGTGTTCCAAACGCCCAAGCAACGCATCTACCTCACGGGCACCCATTTCCGTATCCGCAAAATCCAAAGGGCACTCCCCGTTGAAGGCGATCGCTGGTGCCGTCAGCCAGGAACGTGCGCCTTCGCGCCCACCGAAGGCAGCGGTGGCATGCGACATCAAGCGCCCATAACGGACCAAACGGTCTGACTCGGCACGATCAAGGCTACCCAATTTTTTCCGGCGATGTAAAGTGGCCCGTGACATTCCAAGCCAAGCTCCAAGCCGCTCTTCAGTCACCCCTAAGATTTCTTGCATCGTATAAAACTCGGCAAAAGGCAGACCATCCCGAACTTTCGCAATCATATAAACTGCTTCCGGCTCTCTGACGACCGTGCATTCCGGCGGAATATGATCCCAGTAGCTGATAATTTTCGGTTTCATTTGAATCAATAAAACACATCTGATGAATCATTACTAGGGTTTTCTTCAAAAAAAAAGCCAGTCGTTTGCACGACTGGCTTTTAACGAAACGCGAATTAATCTCAATAGCGGTAGTGATCCGCCTTAAACGGTCCATCTTGCGAAACTCCGATGTAATCTGCTTGAGCCACCGTCAATTTGGTCAGCTTGACACCGATCTTGGCGAGGTGAAGTCGGGCCACTTCTTCGTCAAGATGCTTTGGTAACACTTTAACTTCACCCGCCTTATAGATATCTTTATTTTTCCAAAGCTCGATCTGGGCGAGTGTTTGGTTGGTGAATGAATTCGACATCACGAAACTCGGATGACCTGTGCCGCAACCTAAGTTGACCAAGCGACCTTCTGCCAGCATGTAAATACTGTTGCCCGTTGGAAACGTATATTTATCAACCTGTGGCTTGATGTTGGTCTTTACCACGTTCGGTGCGTTGTTGAGCTTATCAATTTGAATCTCATTGTCGAAATGCCCGATATTGCAGACAATCGCTTGATCCTTCATTTGATCCATGTGCTCTAGGCGGATAATGTCCTTGTTGCCGGTAGTCGCAACGTAGATATCCCCCCAACCGAGAGTGTCCTCAATTGGCAAGACCCGGAAGCCTTCCATCGCAGCTTGAAGTGCGCAAATCGGATCAATTTCAGTGACAACCACTTGAGCGCCAGCCCCGCGTAAAGCTTGAGCACAACCCTTACCGACGTCGCCGTAGCCGCAGACCACTCCAACCTTGCCTGAAATCATGACATCCGTGGCACGCTTGATCCCGTCAAGCAGCGACTCGCGGCAACCGTAGAGGTTATCGAACTTGGACTTGGTGACCGAGTCATTGACGTTGATTGCTGGGATTAACAAAGTGCCAGCTTTGGCCATTTGATAAAGACGATGCACTCCGGTCGTCGTTTCCTCGGAAACGCCTTTCCATTCTTTTACAATTTCGTGGAAAATGCCGGGTTGCTTGACCTTGATGTCCTTGAGCAAATCTTTAATTACACTCTCCTCGTGGCTTTCAGACTCCGAATTGATCCAATCCGAGCCATTTTCCATTTCATAGCCTTTATGAATGAGCAAAGTCGCATCGCCACCGTCATCGACGATTAACTGAGGACCCAAGCCTTGTGGATTCACCAGAGCTTTCCAAGTGCACCACCAATATTCTTCGAGCGATTCACCCTTCCACGCATAGACCGGGATTTCGCGAATTGCAATGGCGGCAGCCGCATGGTCTTGAGTGGAGAAAATGTTACAACTCACCCAGCGGACTTCAGCTCCGAGATCGACTAAAGTCTCGATCAGAACTGCGGTTTGAATGGTCATGTGCAGCGAGCCCATGATCCGTACTCCCAACAACGGCTTTTCTTGACCGTATTTTTCGCGGGTGGCCATCAAGCCGGGCATTTCGTGCTCCGCAATTTCAATTTCCTTGCGGCCAAAATCAGCGAGACCGAGGTCTCTTACCTTGTAATCTGTGAAACTCATTTTTGAATGGGGTTGGTTGATTTAGAGAGTTTATAAAAATTTGGAGTTCGCAATTGCTGCAAAACCTTGCAGCTCCGAACTTCCGGTTTTTAGCCGATCGCTTGGATCAGCTCGTCGGCTTTGTCAGTCGCTTCCCAAGTGAGATCCGCATCGTCTTTACCGAAGTGACCGTAGTTGGTGGACTTTGAATAAATGGGCCGCAGCAAGTTGAGTTGCTTCACGATGTCAGCAGGCTTGAATGAAAAAACCTGAAGGATCGCCGCAAGAATCGCCGCATCAGATTTGGTGCCGGTGCCAAAAGTATCAACGTGAACACTCACTGGCAGCGGATGACCGATGGCGTAGGCAAACTGCACTTCGCACTTGGTCGCGAGACCCGCGGCAACCACGTTTTTCGCCACCCAACGGCCCATGTAAGCTGCGGAGCGATCGACCTTCGACGGATCTTTACCCGAAAACGCCCCACCCCCGTGGCGACCCGTGCCACCATAAGTATCAACGATAATTTTACGACCCGTGAGACCTGAATCCCCCTGAGGGCCCCCGATCACAAATTTACCTGTCGGGTTGATCAAATATTCGGTGTCCGCAGTCAACATCGCTTCTGGCAACACCTTCTTGATGATTTGCTCAATACAAAATCTTTCGATCTCCGCATGCTCCACATCCGCCGCGTGCTGAGTGGAAATGACCACATTGACGATCCGAGTTGGCTTGCCATCGACATATTCGACCGAAACCTGCGACTTGGCATCGGGCCGCAGCCATTTCACCTGGCCGGTCTTACGAATCCGAGTCAGCTCACGGCCAAGACGGTGAGCAAACATGATTGGCGCCGGCATCAGCTCTGGAGTCTCGTCGCAGGCGTAGCCAAACATGATCCCTTGGTCGCCTGCCCCTTGCTCGGCGTGCTTCTTACCCTCGGCTTGCTTCGCATCGACGCCCTGAGCGATATCCGGTGACTGAGTCGTAAGGTAATTATTGATAAATAACGAATCCGCGTGAAACACGTCGTCACTGTGGGTGTAGCCAATCTCGCGAACTGCGTCACGGATGACCTTCTCAACATTAATCACCGAGCCAATTGGCTTATTACCAATCGTCGGGATCGTAATCTCACCACCGACCACCACCACGTTACTCTTAACGAAAGTTTCACAAGCAACCCGGCTATGCGGATCGAGGCTGAGGCAGGCGTCAAGAATGGCATCCGAAATCGTATCTGCAACTTTGTCAGGATGACCTTCGCCAACGGATTCAGAAGAAAAAATGTAGTTACTCATGTGCTTTTTGATTTTCGTATCGTCAAATCGTGATGCGTTGATGCATAATCCCGTACATGGCGTCAATGCTGAAATCACTCAAGCTTCTCTCCGATCCAACCCGCCTGCGAATTTTGATGCTGATCGAAAATGAAGCGCTGTCAGTCGCAGAGCTCCAAGAAGTCTTGGGGATGGGCCAGAGCCGGATATCCACCCAACTCTCGCAACTCAAAACCGAAGGTTTGGTGAGTGATGAGCGCAGCGGTAAAAACAACATTTACACCTGCACTGCGGATTCCGACTTGATGGAAGTCGCCCGCCTCGCCGCTGCAGAGGTCCCCGAAGTGACGGGTGATGAATCCGCACTGCGCCATTTACTGAGAAAAAGGATCGACAGCTCACGCGCTTATTTCGACGAGCTGGCCGGCCGCTTCGGCAAAGACTACGTCCCGGGCCGCTCCTGGAAAGCCTTGGCGGAAGCACTCATCAAGGTGCTCAACTATCAAACTGTCGCCGACCTCGGCGCGGGCGAAGGGACTCTGGCTCAACTCCTCGCACAACGCGCCGAAAAGGTGATCGCGGTCGATCTCTCGCCAAAAATGGTCGAGTTCGGCCAAAACCTTGCCCGCCAAAACGGTCTTGCCAATTTAGAATACCGCCTCGGCGATATCGAGGAGCCGCCGATCGACAACAGCAGTCTCGATTTGGCGATTTTCAGCCAAGCACTCCACCATGCCGAACAGCCACAGCGTGCGCTCGACGCGGCCTTACGAATTCTCAAACCGGGTGGTCGCTTGATTATCCTCGATCTGCTGCAACATCACTTTGACGAAGCCCGCGAGCTCTATGCTGACCGTTGGCTGGGGTTTTCCGAAAGCGATCTCGCTGCGATGTTGGGGAAATCCGGCTTCACCGGAATCGAAATCATCGTTGCTGACCGCGAAACCGTAGCTCCCAAATTTCAAACATTACTCGCCATCGGCATCCGGCCCGCTTGAATTGCCAACGCTCTTGCTAAGCCAGTCAGCCCGTGCAACTTGAGTTCATGCGATTTTTGATTTTAGGATTGCTGGTGCTTTCGTCCACCGCCTGTTTACCCGCAAAACCGGTGCCTCAAGTACTGCGCGCCACTGCGGCGCCCACGCCTCGAAAGCGTCCCTTGCTCCAGCCTCCTGCTCCGCCATCAGCGCCACCGAACCCAAGCCGGGTCAGCAACCGCGAAATCGCAGGAATCACCTTCATGGGACTTACCTTTGATTCCCGCAACTGTCGTCTTGTCGTCGCCGATCAAGCCAATGGCCCGGGCAGTCAATACCCTGATTCCGCAGCCGCAGCCCGCGCCTACGGCGGAATCGCAGCGCTCAACGCTGGCTTTTTCACTCCTCAAGGAGCTCCCCTAGGACTAGTCCTCGCCTCGGGGAAAATCTCCGGCACTTGGAACAGCGCCTCCTCGCTCGGCAGCGGCGCGTGGTATGAAAATGCCTCCGGCCATCTCGCCATCGCCCGCCGGGAACAACTCGGCCGCCATGCTGCCACAACGATGCGCGAGCTGATTCAAGCTGGCCCGCTGTTAGTCGAAAATGGCCAAGCTATCGGTGGCCTTGAAACAATTAAAGTCAGTGCCCGCAGTGTCATTTTATGGGACGGCGGCACCCGCTGGTGGCTGGGCTGCAGTTCGCCCTGCACCCTCGCGGCCCTCACTCAAGCGCTCGCTACCGGCCAACCCGCAGACTGGCCAATTCGGCAGGCACTCAATCTCGACGGCGGCAGGTCATCCGACCTCTGGGTTTCGGGTTCGATTCCCGGCGGACCGCTTCTAATCCGCCCACCTTGGAACCGCCCAGTTCGCAATTTCCTAGTCCTCGTCGCCAAATAACGCTCGGGTCACAACTCTGACTCCAAACGAAAAGTCGACAGCCTCATTTCGGCTGCTACTGTCACATACTTTTGGTGAATTATGAAAACCATCCCCCAACTCCTTCGACTTTCCTCCATCATCACCGCTTTCGGCTTAGTCGCTTGTGCAAGCGTGACACAAATCGGCCAAGGTTCGGTGGCATTTCTCCAGAAAACCACTGCCAACTCAGCCTCCAAACTCACCCAATTTTCGGCCATGGCGATGGACACCATCCACCCTCCCGAAGTCAAAATCGTTGAAGTGCGCGAAAAAGACCTCAAAAAACTCCCTACCGGTAAAGAACAGGCGCTGGCATACGCCAATACCCGCAACCGCGGTTTCTGGTCTTTCGCCGGTCCCATCGACTTCAAGGAGCCCGCATTGCCCAAACCCGGCACGGAAATGGACGGTAGCCTGCTGCCCCCCAAAACGCCCTAATTTTCAGATTTCACCAATTGTCAGATTCCCGGCTTGATGCCCGCTCTTCGATGACGATGATCCGCCGCATGTCACGCTTGCTCTGTGTCCGCCTCATCGCTTTCGCGTTTACCGCCGCGTTGATCACCTCTTGCGGGGGGAACCCCCAGCCACGTTCCAGCCAGTCCGAGCAAGTCACCCAGGGCGCTCCCGCAGCCCGCAGCTCAGCCATTCCGGCCAAGGCACCGCCAGCAGTCGCCGCCGAAAGCGCGATCGTCATTGATGTCGTCAGCGGCCGCGTGCTCTACGCCAAAAATGCTGATACCCCTCGCGCCGTTGCCAGCACCCAAAAAATCATCACCGCCCTCTGCGTCCTTGATGCCGGAGATATCGACAAACCCGTCACCATCGAAACCGCCGACGAAGCCTGCGAGCCGACCAAACTCGGGGTCAAACCCGGCGAAGTTTATCCCCGCCGCGAACTCCTCAAAGTCTTGATGGTGAAGAGTGCCAACGATATTGCCCGCGCCCTCGCCCGCGATGTCGGCGGTAGCCTCGAGTCTTTCGCCGACCTGATGAACCAAAAATCCATCGCCCTCGGCATGCGGAACTCAAACTTCATCAACCCCAATGGCCTGCCGATGGCCGGACAATATTCAACCGCCCGCGACATGGCGATCGCCGCCCGCGCCGCTTATCGCAGCCCACTGATTCGCTCTTTTACCGCCACCAAGTCCTTTAATTTTCGTTTTAACGACGGCCACACCCGATCGATTGAAAATACCAACAGGCTGCTCAAAACCGTGCCTTACTGCGACGGCTTGAAAACCGGCACCACCAACGCTGCTGGCCGCTGCCTCGTCAGCAGTGGCTCTCTCAATGGCCGGTCTGCCATCGTGGTCGTTTTAAAATCAACCACTCCTCACGTCTGGAGCGACTCGAGTAAACTGCTAGCTTGGGCACTCGAGCGTCCCGCTTCCGCGTTATAACTCACGCGTACCTCCGCGATGTTTAGCCCTGCCGAGTCTCTCCGCCAACTCGCGACTGCCGGTTTGCTGCGTCAACAACGCCCCCTCGACTCGCCCACCGGCGTCCAAGTGATCCGCGAAGGCCGCACTTTATGGAACTTCGCCGCAAACGATTACTTGGGCCTTGCCCGCCATCCCGCAGTCGCTGCGGCTTTGATTGAGGGCGTGCAGCGCTACGGCGCGGGTGCCGCAGCATCTCGCTTGGTCTGTGGAACTCTACCGCCGCACCGGCTTTTGGAACAAGCACTCGCTGCCGCGAAACAATCCGAAGCCGCACTCAGCTTCTCCTCCGGTTTCGCCACCGCATTAGGCGCAATCCCTGCCATCGTCGGCAAATCGGATTTCATCTTCCTCGACAAGCTCTCTCACGCTTGTCTCATCGATGCTGCCCGCCTCTCGGGAGCCACCCTCCGCGTATTTCCCCACAACGATTTAGGCAAATTAGAACGGCTATTGATATCGACCCGAGCCAAAGCACCCAGGTCCCGCATCTTGGTTGTCACCGAATCGGTCTTCAGCATGGATGGCGATCTCTGCCCGCTGCGCGAAATCGTCAACCTGACAGAAGCCCACGCGGCCTTACTCCTGCTCGATGAAGCCCATGGTTTCGGAGTTCTCGGCGAACACGGCATGGGCCTCGCCGAACAACTAAATCTCCAACCGCGCGTCACCTTTCAAATGGGCACACTCAGTAAAGCGGCAGGCCTCGCCGGCGGTTATCTCGCCGCGTCCCAAGATTGGATCGATCTCCTCACCAATCGCGCCCGCTCCCTAATTTACTCCACCGCACCACCACCCGCGCTGGCGCACGCCGCGATCATCTCACTCGCCCTCATCCGCTCGCCTGAAGGCCAAACTCTGCGTCAAAAACTGCAGCACAACATCGCTCGCTTATCCGCTCAATCGACTCCGATTGTCCCCCAAATTTTAGGCAGCAATCAAGCCGTACTCACCGCCACCGCGACGCTCGAGCAAGCTGGTTTTCTCGTGCCCGCGATTCGCTATCCCACCGTGCCACGCGGCACCGCACGCTTGAGGATCAGTTTATCAGCCGCCCATTCTTCGGCGACTGTCGATTTGCTGGCCGATCAACTGGTAACAATAAAACCCTAAATTACCGCTCAAACCAAAGGACTTGGAATTGCAATCACCTGCATCCCCGCACGTTGTGCTGCCAAGATTCCGGCAGGTGCATCTTCCAGCGCCAAGCACTTGGTAGGATCAACCCCAAGTAATTTGGCCGCTTTTAAGAAAATTTCGGGTGACGGTTTCCCCTGCACCACATCATCCGCAGTCACCACTTCGTCAAACCAATCGGAAATCCCAACGATTTTCAAGGTCTTCTCGATCACCAATCGTGAACCGCCCGTCGCAATTGCCATCGGAACTTTGCCACGAAGCCCCTCAGCAAATGCTGCAACCTCTTCAATCAAAGTCACCGTATCAAGGCGCTTGAGAAAACATTCGCGTTTGGTGAATGCAACCGCCGATGGATCAAGCCGTAAATCGTATTCATCGTTTAGCTCAACCACAATATCCAGCGTCGGTCGTCCACCCATCGCAAAAAATACATCCTCTTTAAAAATACCACCCGCTCCATGAATCGCCAACGCTTCGCACCAAGCCTCAAAATGAGCCGACATCGAATCGACAATCGTGCCGTCACAATCAAAAATCACAGCATCAAAACCGTGGGTGGGGAGAGAGAGGGGACCGATTTTCGCCATTTCGCAATAGCACTTATTCCCCGCTAACCCACTTGGCAAGAGCCGTCACTCGCAAATCTCTGAAATTTGCGAACCTCCCAATTCGGACAACCGAGTCGATTCCGACACAAGCCCTCGCTCACAACACAATCCTTTGGTCTTGATAGACCCCTGCGACAAGAGTCTTGCGCTCAGCTGCCGCATTTTCGATTTCTACATCTCCCACGATCACCACCCCCTCCGCCAAGTGGACTCGCCCGGTAATCTTCAGCAATTGGCACTTGAGTAAACTCGGCACTCCGAGCACCTCTAATTGGTCCACAAGCTTATAATCATCCGAGAGCAAAATGTTGGGAGGTAAGCCATTCCGCGAAGCTACGAGGCGGACTTGGCCGTCGTCCAGCACCTCATACGCATCAGACCGCAGCGCGAGTAAGTCCGCAGTGGTTTTTACCGGTGCAAAGCGGTCGCGCGGCACATGAAGAGCCGCAGCACCTTCAAAACACTCGATCGCTGCCCCCATTGCACTTTCCAACTGGACCACTGCCAGCGATGTTTTATCGCGCGGATCGACGGTCTTGAGATTGCGAATCATCGGCAACGGCAGCACCCCAAAATCTGCAGCAAGTTGTGCTTTGAGCAAAACTAAATTCAGCCACAAACTATTAGTATTGAAGTAGCGATATCGCTCGATGTCTTGGAACTCCGGTAAATTTTGATCCGGACATTGCGCCACTTCCCGTAACAACAAGCGACCATCCGATTTCCGCACCGCGAGATGGCCCCCTTTACGATCAGCCGACGTCCGCCGGGTCACTTCCATCAAAAATGGCGCACCCGAGTCCGCGAAATAACGCAAAATCGTCGGATCCAGGATCGCGCCCAGATTGTCCGAGTTTGAGACAAAAGCATATTTGACGCCTTCCGCCAGTAATCGGTCCAACCAACCACTACCAACCAGTGCCGGGTAAAGATCCCCATGACCCGGTGGGCACCATTCGTAATCTGGCTCCGCCGGCCACTCGACCGGTAAAAATGTGGTCGCATCGATCTTGGGAATCTGGTTTTGCATCAGCTCCACCTCTGCCGCATCCGCAAGGCCATCCGCTTGGTATTTGGCCAAATGTGCCAAAGTTTCTGCACTCGTGCTGAAGCTGTTCATCAACAACAATCTCACCTTGGCACCACTCGTTTTTCGCAGGTCCTGAATTTGCCGCACCATCAAATCGAGGAAATTTACCCCCTCACGCACCGCCAACAAACTTTTCGGCCCCTGTAAACCCATTCCCGTTCCGAGACCACCATTCAGCTTAATCACCACCGCTTGCGACAACAAGTCGCCAGCTGCCTCAGCCGCCGGAGCGATTGCATCCAACGAGGCCAAATCCACCACCGGCGAGATCGTTTCCTCCGGGATCATCCCAGTTTCATTGCGCAGCAGCGCTTCATAGTTGCGGCGGAAAGCGCTGATGGCAGCACTTCCCATTCCCGCCGCGCTCATCTTGGTCTCAAATGCAGTGAAATTTCCCATGAATTTACAATTGTTCAGTCCAAAACTGACTCGCTGATCACCGCCGGTCACGCGGAAAAAGCAACAATTTCCACAGTAGCCCAGAGCACCCAATTGGAACGGCAACTTCAAACTGTTGCCGAATCCCCAAAAATCAGCGCTTCGATTCGCTTCTCAGAAACCTTGCCTAACACCGGAACATCCGGCGCAAATCGTGAAATCCGGTATTCCTCCAATGCCCAACCCTGAGACCACAATTGCGGGTCATCGGGGTTAGCAATCCAGCGCCGCTGCCACGGCTGCCAAAACCGCTGAAACTGCTCCATTTTTTCCAGATCCTTGAGGATCGGCAACGAGGACAAGCGGCCTAACCGAGAACGGATCGCTCGCAGCCGACGCGGGTATTCTCGAATCCCGCTGAAACCGGCCCGCCATGCGAAATCGACCCGAAACAACCAGCGAAGTTGTGCCTCAAGATCCTCGGCAATCTCACCAAGGTTGCGGTCTTTACGATGAACTGCGATCCAACGTTGGATCTCAGGTAAGATTTCAAAAATTTCGTCTACCGCCTTACCAATTGCAGCTGCAGCTTCGAACCAGCGTCCGCGCGCTTGCTCAGTGAGCAGACGAAACTCATCCGGCGAGCGCGGAAAAACCCCACCGGCCGCCCCTTCGGCTGCCAACAAAATAAGTTGATTGACCGATGTCCCTGCGACTCCGAGACGGGGAAGTTCAACTTTTGCCATCAAACCCAGTGGAAATTTTTTGCGCAGATAAATCACTTGGTCAGCGTGGGCCAGCGACAACAGCCGAGCCCCACCCGCGCGATGAGATTCCGCCGCTTCGAAGCTGCAAGTAAAGGCACGAACTCCTACCAGCTTGCCCTCGTCGACCAAGGCCGGATAGGCCGGGCCACCCGGGGTTTCAACTCGCACGGGCAGACTTTCACCCTCCCAAGTGCTGAGCCCTTGACGCTCAATGTCGAGATTCGCCGCAGCCTCAAAACGGATGCGCATTCGATCCGCGAGTTGAAGCTTAAGCACCGCGACGTCCTCACCCATCGCCAGTTCCTCGGAGTCATCATCACAAACCCAAATTTTGGTGATCAGCTCGGGCGGAAGCTTACTGCCGTCATACTCAGAAATTGGCACATGAGCCCCAGTTCGCTCACGAGCATACTCGGAAAGTGCTTGGCAAATGGGCCGGTCCTTCGGCTCAAAACTCCACAATTCACAAAACCCATCGGCTACCGGGCTGATCGGTTGGCAAATCCGGCGATAATCTTTCGGCAACGAACGCAATAAAATTTCAGCCCGCTCGCGAAGGTTGCCGTCCACTCCCCAGCCCGGCAACCAATCCGGGAGTTTCGGCAATTGATCGAGATGGACGCCGAGCGTAACGCCATCATCACGCTCGCCTTGCTTCGCATGATAATAAAGCGAATATTCATCGCCACGATGATGGATACAATCGGGAAAACCCTCGAGACCGAGATCGTCAAGATCCTCGTCCACCACATCGGCGATTCCTAACATCAGGCAACTTTCATGCTGCTCCAGCCATAAGTAAAAGTCAGCGGCTGTATGAATGTCCTCCGGAATACGCTGCTCATAAAACCCCAGGACCGCCTCGTCACTCCACAGACCACCGGGTCGGCGCAGCTTATGCTCAATCGCTTCGATTTCACCACGCATCGCAGTGACATGTTCCAGAAATTTACAGCGCTTTCGCAAGCCGTTACCCAAGATTCCTTCTCGCAAGAAAATTCCCCGCGCCGCCTTGGGATCAACCCGCCCATAGTGGACGCGCCGCCCGGCGACGATGCTTAGACCACCACAAATCACCGTTTCCTTGCCGTAAACGGCACCTTGATTTTCGTCCCAATGTGCTTCTCCATATTTGCTCTTACACAAATGCGGGGCAACTTGCTCGACCCACCCGGGATCGATTCGTGCAACCCGGCGTGCCCACAATCGGGAAGTTTCGACCAGCTCTATGCCCATTACCCACTCGAAGCGTTTTGGCAGCGCGAATAGACCCGAACCCGGAAATACCGCAAAAAAACCGCCGTTGGCACTGCGGTATGACTTTGACTCGCGATCCCAAATCCCAAATTGCCGCGGAACACCTGATAAAAGCGCCTTGTGGATCGTGGCATAGGCAGCGGTGCCGGATAGATCGCTGCCAATTTCCCCAAGCTTGAGCTTCCACTCACGCTCTAACAAGTCGGCAAGTTCATCGCGAACATTGGCCCATTCCATCACCCGCCGCGCGTTGAGAAAAGCAGGGCCACAGTATTTCCGCAGGGCGTTGCGCTGCCACCGGCCCCTACTATCACGGAAACGAGCGAGATCCTGCCAAAGTCGAAGCAGTGAAATAAAATCGCTATCGCCATCTTTCCAGCGGGCATGCGCCGCATCCGCTTCACGCGCTTTCTCCGCCGGGCGCTCGCGAGGATCACTCGATTCTAGTGCTGCCACGATGGGTAACACTTCCGCGAGGCAGTGCTCCTTACGAGCTTCAATCAGCATTCTCCCAAGCCTTGGATCCACCGGCAAACGCGCAATCTGACGCCCATAATCGGTGAGACGTTTCTCCCGATCCAGCGCCCCGACTTCGCGCAAGGTCCGATAACCTTCCGCCACCGCTTTGGGCGCAGGTGGATCTAAAAACGGAAACTCCTCAATCGCCGGCAAACCCAGCGCCTTCATCCGCAAAATCACCCCCGCCAAAGAACTCCGCCGGATTTCTGGATCCGTGAATTCTGGACGCTCGACCAGCTCGGCTTCTTCGTAAAGCCGAACACAGACGCCGTCTCTCACCCGGCCGCAGCGTCCTTTGCGCTGGCGGGCACTGGCCTGACTCACCGCCTCCACTTGCAAACGCTGTACCCCTTTGCCCGGGCTCCACCGACTGACTCGCGCCACACCCGAGTCAATCACACAGGCAATCCGTGGAATAGTTAAGGAAGTCTCCGCAACGTTCGTCGCCAGAATCAGTCGGCGTTTATTTCCGGGATTGAAAACACGCTGCTGGTCGCCAAGTCCCAGCCTTGCAAACAACGGCAAAACTTCAGTGCCGCGGTATTGCCGCCCCTCCAACACGTCGGCGCACTCACGAATTTCTCGCTCCCCCGGAAGGAAAATCAGAACATCCCCATTCGGCTCGACTTCCCCGAGATAGTCGACGCCGCGGGCGACGTGTTGCGCCAAATCTTCGTCGGCAAAGGGCGGTAAAAAAAACTCTGCCACCGGAAACATCCGACCCGGAGCCTCAATCACCGGAGCCGGAACCCCGTCAATCGAGAAAAAATCAGCAAACGCGCCGGCATCCAAAGTCGCCGAGGAAATCACCAATTTGAGATCCTGACGGCGCCCTAACAGGCGCTTCACATAACCAAGTAGGAAATCAATATTGAGGGAACGCTCATGCGCTTCATCAAGAATCAACGCTGCATATTGTTTCAGATCGCGGTCGCCTTGGGTTTCCGCCAACAAAATACCATCGGTCATGAATTTGAGCCGGGTCGCCCGCGAGGTTTTATCCTCGAAGCGGACTTGGTAGCCGACAAAGTCACCGAGAGCTACCCCGAGTTCATCTGCCACGCGTTTCGAAACACTGGCCGCAGCGATTCGCCGCGGCTGAGTGCAACCCACTCGTCCACCGTCCACCCCCAGCGCTTCAGCAACCATTTTAGGAAGTTGCGTGGTTTTTCCTGATCCCGTTTCACTCACCACCACCACCACCGGATGTGCCCGGATGGCAGCAAGAATCTGCTGCCGATGCTCAACCACCGGAAGCTCTTTGGGATAATTCCACTTCATTTCACGGCTTACCGGTTCCATCCTGTGTCACGTTGTGGTCAAGCTTCTGGCTCTCCTCACTCCAAAAATTAACTGCCGCAAGCTGCCAAGCCTGGCGTGGAGCGTCAAACGGATAATAAATCCACCGCGGATCCACGGATCGCGTCGTCCAATTTCCTCAACTCAACTGCGCAAGCGACCCAAACTCGTTTTCCGAATTCGGGCAACGATCCACACCAGAGCCTCATTCAAAAACGATTCAATCCTTGGCACATCGATTGGCACAAGGACCTCAATCTTTCACCACTCTACCATCAATCAAGCGTATGGCTTAATTTCCAATGACAGCGATTTTGGCACAGGTTGAGCAGCTGGCGGAGATATTTTTAGCGGCGCTGTCTCTGCCGGCTCCGCCTTGGTGGGATTCTCGGCCGCTGCCGGTGGCGCTGGGGTCGGCGGCGAAAGTAGCGGAGTCGCTCGCTCGACTTGAGTTGGAGTTCCATCTGGCCGAATCGCTTGAAAAAGACGATTGTAATTATGCCGTAACACCGCCGGGTAGGAAACTCTACCCGCCTCGACAATGTTTTCGCGGAGGAGTTTCGCCGTAAGATCTGCCACCAAGTCCGTGCCAATTCTCACCGCTCCTTCTGGGCTGAAAATCGCGAGGCCAGCTTCATGTCCCCCGAGAATCACATCGCTTTTGATCGATCGTCCTTGAATCGCAATGTTCGATTGAGCGGAAATAATCGCCCCTTTCGAATTCAAAGTAACCTCCAAAATTGCATGATCATCAGACGCGAGCCAGCCACGAACGTGATCAATCCGTACCGAAATAAACAAA
Organism: Akkermansiaceae bacterium; assembly: GCA_043782285.1. Lineage (GTDB taxonomy): Bacteria > Verrucomicrobiota > Verrucomicrobiia > Verrucomicrobiales > Akkermansiaceae > Luteolibacter. The sequence continues at coordinate 20,061 of JAYWAR010000508.1, forward strand.
CCGCCGTCCGGGGTAGGGCTAATCTCGGGCTTGTAAGTGCGATAAATCGCCCCCGAGAGTGGGTATTCGGCAGCCGTCTTATCGCGCTTCGTCCAGCCACCGAGGCTTTTGCCGAAAGCTTGTTCATCGACTGCCAAGGCGGCAATACCATCGAGAACGGTGGCGAATAATGCCGTAAGGAGAAACAATTTCGATTTCATAAAAAAATGACGCGAGGTCGCAAGTGATACAGAAAAGCCCGTCATTTTATTCAAAAAATTCCGCAGGCGGGGGCGGATTTTTAGTCCCTAGCAGTCGTGTAACTTGAGCTAAGGCCTTAATTTTATGTTGTTCTTTGATGTAAGCAGCGACCGTCCCGAGAGCCGCGAGAAGTGCGCCCCAATCGTCACCATAACCCACCCCCGGAATCATATCCGGAATCAAATCCATCGGTAAAACCAGATAGCCGAGAGCCCCGACGATCACCCCCCTCGCCCAAGTTGGGGTGTCAGGATCCTGCAAGCAGTAAAAAAGAGTGAGCGCGGTAAGCAGGGTTTTACGTCCGGCAGCGAGTGTCGCCTGGCTCAAGGTGCGCCATAAACCCGGCGCGGAATACCAACGCGGTGCGCTACGATTAAGCGGTAATGGTGGTAAATCTGACATAATTATGAATTCCCATTCGAAAAATGGCCAACTGAATTTCCTCCAAGATGCCTCGATTTCCAT
>JAYWAR010000509.1:0-2803 GCA_043782285.1 Akkermansiaceae bacterium
CGTGGACAAATTCGCCGCGCTCCCATGGGAGGGCCGCGCCGGAGCCCTTTTCGGCAGGGTCAATCGCTATGACAGCCAAGGTTTCTACGGTCCCACCGATCCTCCCGCCATTGGCGCGAAGTTGGATGATATTCTTCCCGGCCCAGACCTCATCATTCAAGACGAGTTGCACCTCATCTCCGGGCCACTCGGAACCATCGCGGGTGTTTACGAAGCCGCCATCGAAAAACTGAGCGAACGATTTGCCTCCGATGGACGGCAACGACGGGTTCCAAAAATCATCGCATCGACCGCCACGGTCCGGCGGGCAAGCCATCAGATTCAAGCGCTGTTCGGCCGCAACACCACCCGGATCTTCCCACCACCGGGCGTAGATCGCGCCGATTCCTTCTTCGCCGAAACCGTGGCAATCGATGCCAACGACGCTTCGACTAACGGACGCCTTTATCTCGGTGTCGCTGCCCAAGGTCGAAGCCTCAAAAGGGTGCTCCTGCGGACGATGCTGACCCTGATGAGTCGCGCCGAAGCCCTCTATCAATCGGGACCCGGGGCGCAAGACGTTGTCGATCCTTACATGACGACTCTCGGCTATTTCAACAGCCTGCGCGAACTTGGCGGAAGTCGCCGGATCGTTGAGGACGAAGTGCTGATGCAGTTGGACCGCTACTCAAGCCGACGCCGTCTGGAGCCTGCGGAAAGCCTGTTTTCCGACCGGACCATCGACATGGATCACATCAAGGAGCTGACCTCCCGCGTTTCCACCAACGAAGTTTCCGCCACCAAGGAAAAGATCGGCAAACCTCACAACACGGATCAAGGCTGCGATGTCGTCCTTGCAACCAACATGATTTCCGTAGGCCTCGATATTACGCGGCTGGGGCTCATGCTGGTTCTCGGGCAACCCAAAGGAAGTTCCGAATACATCCAGGCAACCAGCCGCGTGGGTCGGGAATCCAAACGCCCGGGGCTGGTCGTCACCTTGCTCAATCCACACAAGCCACGCGATCGATCCCATTTCGAGCAGTTCAAGATTTACCACCAGTCCTTCTATCGATCCGTCGAGGCGACAAGTGTCACCCCCTATTCACCACGAGCGCTTGATCGAGCCCTCGCCGCAACACTGGTGGGTGTAATCCGCCACTCGCTGGAGACCATGACTCCGGCCCTGGGCGCGACCCAGATTCTCGACTCCAGCTTGAACAAAAGCTTGGATGAGTTCTGCATTCTGATCGCTGAGCGCGCCAAGGAGCACCGACCCGATCTGTCCACGGAAACACGGGACGAACTCTATCACTACGTTCTCAACCGCGGTCGGGCACTGGTGGATGATTGGCGGCTGATCGCCCAAGACTACAAAAGCGGTCCCAATGTGAATCTCAAGTATCAGCTCTACGAAGAAGGAAAAAACGCGAAGCCGCTCCTTCATGCCTTCCTCGATCCGGAGTTGGGAAACCTACAGCCCGAGTTCATGAAATTCCGGGCAAACCGCTCCATGCGGGATGTCGAAACCAACACCGAGCTCAAGGTGAAGGAACTCACCGAACCACTCACCAATCACCCACCCCGCCAGGCAAATCCCTAGCACCATTTGACCCATGGCCATTCAACAACTTCGCAGCAGCCAGCTCATCACGACCTTCGGGACCGGTTCCATGGTGGACTTGCCTGACACCTCGGTAATCATCGGCGGGCCTGATCACTGGGTCTATCGAGAGGACGATATCGCCGATCACCTCATTCGGGAGGAGCGCCTCAGCAAACGAATCGCTCATTACCTGAACGAGCTTTTTGGCTACAATCTTCAGGAAGTCGATCTGATGCGCCCACCGCGCATGCGCAGCTCCCTCCAGTATCAAGGCAAGAATCCCGAGGTCGTCGCTTGGAAGTTCCCGGAGTGGTATGTGGTTCAAAAGATCGAACCCACCCCTGATGGCAAGCGACGCCGATTGGTGAACAAGCACCTCTTGGATAAAGGAAAATTCCGCGATCAAAGCGGCAAGCGTCTGGACGTCGTGCCGATTCGTTTCGTTCGAGCCTGCGACAAAGGCCATGTGGATGACATCGACTGGCTGGCATTTGTCCACGGCATTGAAAACCGAAATTGTGTCCGTGCCCAAGGCGGCCTCTTCCTTCTCGAAAAAGGAAGCTCCGGCGCCCTGTCGGATATTATCGTGGCGTGCGACTGTGGGAAGTCCCGGTCACTGGCCTTGGCCCGAAAGGATAAATCCCTCCTCGGCTTCTGCAACGGTCGTCGCCCGTGGCTCGGGCCATTGAGCAAGGAATCCTGCACCAATCAATCCAAGCTTCTTGTCCGGAGCGCGAGCAACGCTTACTTCCCCCAACTCTACTCGATCATCTCCATTCCGGAGGGCTCCACGGGTTTGCAAGCAGTCCTGAAGAAGTTCGAAACAGATTTGGCCAAGGTTACTTCAGTCGAATTACTTGGCATGGCCCGGCAATTCAACACTCCCCTCGACAAAAGCCTCGGTGACCACAGTGATCAAGAGGTTTTCGATCTCCTAACAAAACTCCGCAATAAAGTCCCTGACCAGCCATTGGCTACAAAGTCGTTGGAGTTCGCGGCCTTCACTGGCCCTGTGAATCAACTTTCAGACGACCAGGTCGAGGGTGACTTTCTGATCCGCCATCTGGCAGACGACCTGTGGAAAAGCGATTCCCTGCTTTCTTCATGCCTCGATCAAATTGTGCTCGTAGATCGGCTCCGCGAAGTGGTCGCCCAAGTGGGGTTCACGAGATTCGAATCCCGAGGAACCACCCTTGATGGCGAACTTGATCTGGATCT
>JAYWAR010000510.1:0-2796 GCA_043782285.1 Akkermansiaceae bacterium
ACCGCGCCAAATACCGCAATCCACCTTCTAAACTCACGCCGCGCGGGCGACGAAATCCAGTTGGACCTTGAAATTTTAAGGCCCGCCGACTCCCGCGGCGGCATTGCCCTTGCCCTCACCACCCATCTCAACGGCACCTCCACCACCGAGACCTTAAATCTCCCCGGCCAAGCCCTCCGCTTTCAAAAAAGAATCGCCTTACCCGCAGGTAGCGACACCGGCTCGGGCTGGCTTTCAATCCCTGCCGACGGAAATACCCGCGACAATTCCACTTTCTTTGCCTACGGCCCCGCCCACCCAGTCAAGTCCGTCATCGTCGCCGCACTTGGAGAAACCACAGATTACCTCGCCCTCGCCGCTGCTCCACCGGGCTTCGCCAATCAAAGTGTCCAACGCATCGATCCCACCGCCTTTGCCACCCTCAATTTCAACGAGCTCGCAGCCATCCTCTGGGCCGCCCCGCTTCCTAACGGGCCTGCTTCATTACTTCTGAAGCGCTTCCTCAGCAGCGGCGGCCAAGTGATCTTCTTTCCTCCGGGGACCCGCTCAGACACCGCGTTTCTCGACCTGAAATGGACCGCTCCCAGCCAAGCCGCTGCCGGTAAGTTTTTCATCCTCAAAGACTGGAATCACCACGACGGCCCACTCCGCGACGGCATCAACGGCAGCTCGATCCCTGCCGAGCGCCTCAAAGCGATCCACCGCCAAATCCCGATGGGTGACGCCACCGTCCTCGCTCGTTGGGAAGACGGCGAGCCATGCATCGCCCGCCGCATTGTCGATCAAGGCTGCGCTTGGTTCGTCGGCTCGCTGCCCGACTACACTTGGTCAAACTTGGGCGACGCCGACGTCCTACTCCCCTGTGTCCAGCGCACCATCACCGCCGGCGCAGACCGTTTCGACGCCTCCTACCTCACCACCGTCGGCAGCGATGCCGCCCAGCCACTGCACGGCGAGAACCGCAGCCGTCTTGACGACTATGGCAGCCCCGATCCCGCCAACGCCGCTTATCAAGCCGGCGTTTTCCGCCTCGGCGAGCGCCTCCTCGCAATCAACCGTCCCGCCGCAGAAGACAACTCCGAAATCCTCACCTCTGAGCAATTGGATCAAGCCTTGGAGGCCAACCACTACACCCGCCTTGACCAAGCCGGCCAAAGCAGCGACCCCTCACTTTCCCGCGACGCTTGGTCCGCTTTTCTCATCGCCATGCTCTTTTTCCTCATCTCCGAAGCGATCCTCTGCCTACCAAAAAAATCCCACCCGCAAGTGCTTCCTGCGAAAGTTTTGGGTTAATTCAATTTCTACATTTATAGATAAAATGAAACCTGCGTCTCTTAAAGTACAAGGATTGATAATTTCGGCGGGCTCGATTCTAGGGTTTGTCGTCATGATGGCGACTTATCTTACCGTAGGAAACTCTCTCCTCTTGAATTCTGTTAGCTTTTTAGCAACCACATTCTACACGGCTGGAATCGCAAATTTTCTTCGTCAAGTGTTCAAGAGGCGATACGTAAGCGACCGATCTGCATTGGGAATCACCGGTGCCTTAACGATCGTCTGTGCGACCGTTTTCATGACCTATAGACAATTCATACCTTATCGAATCGAGGGAATTTCCGCCGACGCGGCCGGACTATTCGGCGAAGTTTGGGATACAAAAAATCAAACTGCATATGGCTACCCTCAGCCATTTCTCAGATACCTCGATTCTCCTTTGAAAGCTTATGGCAAAACGATTATGCATTGGGATGATCTTTTCATGTTGGTGTTTTTGTTCATGGCTTTCGTGTTCGTCTTCACCGCGCTGATTGCGATTTCCGCACGATATCTGGAACGCCGACATCCGCAAAGCGGCAGACACTTGAAGGCCGCAGCCTGATTCTTCTCTCCCTGAAAACTGAACCCTTAAATCTATTAATTTCTCTTGCTTCATCTCAACTCCACCCCTCTCACCCTTTGGATCGGCATCACCGTCCTGATTCTGGTCGCGGCCTTGTCTATAATTTCATGCCAACGCAGCCCGCACCCACGGCGCACCGCCCTGCTCGAGTGCCTGCGCTTTATCGCCACCCTCGCCATTGTCCTACTGCTCTGGCAAGCGGAGTGGCTCACCACGATTCACCCAAGTTCCAAGCCTCAAATCGCGATTTTATGGGATGACTCAAAATCGATGAGCACCCTCGATGCCACCCTGCCACCCACTTTAGCCGACTCATCCGTCGTCGTTTCCCGTGCCGAGTGGGTCAATAAAGCCCTCAGCTCCAAGCTCTGGAAACCCCTCGAAGCCAATGGCGCAAACCAAGTGCGGGTGACCCCTTTTGCCACTCCCACGCCGCAAAATCCAACCCCCTCCGGCACCGATCTCGAAGCACCACTCACCGCCCTCCTCACCAACAACCAAAACCTCCGCGCCGTGGTGCTACTCAGTGATGGCGACTACAACCTCGGCCAGTCTCCTACCGTCGCCGCCCAAAAACTCCGACTCCGTGGCATCCCGGTTTTCCCGATCGTCGTCGGCAGCAAGGTTCGCTTGCCGGATCTCGAGCTGCTCTCCGTCACCGCGCCCACCTATGGAATCGTCGGTGAAAATGTCCAGATCCCCTTCACCATCCGCTCCTCGCTCGACCGCCAAGTCCGTACCCTCGTCCGCCTCCGCGACCGATCCGGCCACGAACAGACTAAAGACATCCTCATCCCACCAAATGCCGAGACCTGCGATTCCATCCTCTGGCACTTGGATCAAGAAGGCAGCTCGACCCTCGAACTCTCGATCCCCATCGCCGATGGCGAACGGAT
>JAYWAR010000511.1:0-7724 GCA_043782285.1 Akkermansiaceae bacterium
TGTCTGGATCTACAAACAGGCTCCCTGGCGCGATTCTATTGTCCGTCTGAAGCAAGTCTGGGCCACAACCTCAGCTTAGTTTTCCACACCGATCCATGAGAAGAGCGCCAAGGGAAGAAGGGGTGGAGCGGCTTATTCTGAAAGGAGCGCGTTCATTCTGAGCGCTGCCGGGTAGCGGACATTCTGTCCGGCGTTAATTCTTTATGACACAAATGACAGAGGGACACACATGACAGAGGGACAGGCCTTCTGTGATGGGCCTTCTGTGATGAGCAATACCTCAGCCACAGCGAAGGCCTGCGCGACGAATTGGAGGAGAAAAAACAGCAGGGCCGGACCAAAGCGGAAAGGGTCGCATCCAAGACGGCAGGCCTCATCCGCGTCGCCGGAAACTCCGCGTCGCCGGAAACTTCATCAACACCGCACTCCAGAGAGCCACCCAGCGCACCCAGCGATTCATCCGGTGGGTGCGTGTCTGGATCTACAACCTCAGCTTAGTTTTCCACACCGATCCAATTCATGACAGAGGGACAGGCCTTCTGTCCGCGAGGATTTTTCGGCGATTTTTCGGCCAACGACTTCCCGGGAAAGTGAGCTACGGCCGCAGGTACTCGGCAGCGAGGATTTGTTAGGCTGAGGTTGATAGGCAAAAAAACACCCGATCTTCGGTGAAGGAGACCGGGTATTTTTGAAAAACGTTATGTGAAAGACGTTGGATTACCAACGGCCGCCGCCACCGCCGCCGCCGCCGCCACGGCGATCACCGCCGCCGCCGCCGCCTTTGTAGCCGCCGCCACCGCCACCGCCACGACGATCACCGCCGCCGCCGTAACCACCGCCGCCACCGCCGCCGCCGCCGTAACCACCGCCGCCACCACCACCGTAACCGCCGCCACCGCCGCCACTTGGACGAGATTCTTTCGGTTCAGAAGCATTCACGCGAAGAGCACGACCGTTGTAGTCGTAATCGTTGAGAGCCTCGATGGCTGCGTTCAACTGAGTTTGGTCACCGAGGGTCACGAAAGCAAATCCCTTGGATTGCCCGGTTTCACGGTCGGTGATGATTTTGACCCGTTCGACAGGTCCAAAAGCGGCGAAGAGGCCAGTAACGTCTCCTTCAGTAGCAGTGTAAGGCAAGTTGCCCACGTAGATATCCATTTGATTCAATTCTAATGACGCCATGATAATTCAGCTCTTTCTCTGACCCTGGCGTCACGGCTCAGAACTAGAGCGGCCTCATTGACAATTGTCATTTGGCCGGTGTGCAGATAGACGACTCATCCCATCTTTTGCAAGAAATCATTTTATTTATATTTCTAACAAACTCAGCAAAAAGCCCAGTTACTCCGACCACTGACCAGGTTCGCTGCGAAAGGCATGGTAGCGGTGAGTGTTGCGATCCCAGAGGTAAACGTACCAGAGGTAACTGCGAAAGGCGAGCTGGCAATTGCGGCGGAGAAAGAACTCCTCGCGGGCGCCCGCATACTCCCAGCGAAGGTTGCGGGTGCGAGAGCGGAGTTTTTCGCGATTGATGACGATCCATACCCGCTCTTCACGGGCGAAAATATCTTGAAATTGAGCGAGCCGGTTAATCACCTCGGCATCGCCATTGCGGTCGCGCAGCAAGCCGTCATCCCAGTAGGCGAAATCGTAGAGAATCGGCAGCGCGAGGTCGTAATCGACACGCCCCAACTCCATCCGCGCGGCATGCGGATGAGGCTCAGTGATCATCACTTTGTCGGTAGGGCGGAGATTGGAATGGACGTAGCGCAGCGGGGTGATCGAGTCGCCCAACAAGGTGAGATCGTAAGAGCCGGGAATCCGCCACGGACTCCAACTTAAAATCACCGCCAGCCCGGCACAAGCGGCCAGTGCGGGCCCCGTCCGCCGCGGCGCACCGGCAAAACGAAGTTGATACGCGATGAGCCGAGTGGCTTCAGAAATCCCATGGACGCACAGTGGAATCCACAGCGTGATGAAGGCGTATTGGTAGCGGAAACTGGTAGAAGTGACCAGTAGGTTGGTGAAGAGAACCGCGGTGTAGAGCAAGGTGTGGAGCGCGAGCACCTGGCGGTCGCCGCGGCGCAAGGCCGCGATCAAGCTGAACGGCAGGAAGGCACTGGCGAGCAGATGTAGCCGCGAATAACCGATAAACATCGCACTGAGGTTTCCTAACTCCCAAAAATTAGGAGCGATGGTCGCCTCCACATTTGGCGAAACTCCCGAAGTCCAAGTGAGGCATTTCATCTGGAAAACCAGCACATCGATGACAAACAAGGCGACTACGATCACTCCGGCGAGTCCCGCTTTGAGCTCCCACCGCCAAGGCAAGTCGCGGGCAAACAACAGGTAGGTGACAAACAAGCACGGAGCGAAACCGATGCTAATTTCCTGACTGAGAATGGCAGCACCGAAGCACAGCACCGTGGCGATGATCCAGCGCGGACCCCCGGTTTGAACGAAGCCGCGAATCAGGCACAGCACCGTGAGGGTAATTAACAGCTGTTGTTGCTGATAGAACCGGGCAATGTGGGCGGTGAAAATGAGGAACGGATGCAGTGCGAAGAGCGCCACCGCCCCTACCGCGATCCAATGATTTCTGAAGCAAATCCGGCATAAGCCCCATAACACCACCGCCGTGGCTACCGCGGAGAACACCGAAAATAGCCGCAGCGTCCACAAGTTGGTGCCAGCAACCCACGCTACCGCGGCCGCGACATAATGATAGAGCGGACTGCGAGTGTACCAGATGTCTTTACCAATTTCTGGGACGCCTGTCTTGACGATCGAGGCAACCCCTTGAATCGAGGCAAATTCGTCATCGTCGATCGGTTGAGCATCGATTTTCCATGCTCGGACCACGAAACAAAGTGCCAGCAGTAAGATCAAGGTAAGCCAGCGTTTGAAATGGCCATGAGAACGTAGCTTGGCACTGAGGCGCAGCGCGAGCGGGGCGAGCAAGGCCAAAGTCAGCGCCACCAGCAAGGCCCAGCCGGCCCAATGAGGACCACGGAACCACAGGAATTCGGAGCGTTCGAGAAATGATGAACGCAGCCCAAAGATCGCCAATCCGCTTAACCCGAACCAAGCGCAGGCGACCGTGATTCGGCCGGGTAAGCGCTCACGCCAGAACCACGCGGCAAGCGCCGCCAGCAAACCGAACCCTAGGGCATCGACCTTCCACAGTCGCCCCGGCCAACCGTGACCGACGAACAACAGCGGGGGCAATTTTCTCGCGTCTGCTACCGAATTGAATTCAGACACGCCCGCAGTGGCTTTATTGCCGACCGTTTGCCAGCCCCTGTTGCCGGTGGCGAAAACTTGCGCAGCCTCGCCACGGCCGTCGGTGATCAGCTCAGCGGCGATCCGCCGGGTACGACTGCGGGTGTATCCTGCATCGAGCGCGGGCACCAAACGCAAGCGCAGTTGGTTAGGGCCATTGCGGATCAAACCGCCAAGGCTGTAAGCATAAAAACCTTCCTTGTTGCGAATCCGAGAGACCTCCAGCGGAACCACCAAAGACGCCTCCTCATCGTAGCCGTAGGGATCGGACGAACGCCCTTTGACCCCCTTTTCACCATATTTGTCATCGAGTCCTTCACCTGGCCCAGTTGAGTTGGGTCGTTCGCGAGTCCGGTTGAGGACATTTTCGAAACGTTTAAAATTGTTGGCGGTTGGGTCGCCATGGCGCGGGTTTTCAAAGCGATGGCCAGCGAAGGGGCTTTCGGTTTCATCGGGATCGAGCAAAGTCGGGAGTGAAGCCAGCGGGCGGCGGCCATCCCAACTGACAAGCCAACCGCCGTCATTGAGTGGGCTGCGTTCCCGGCTGCTGGGGCGAACCGCTTGGCCATTGAGGGTGATTGCGTAGGGAGCGGCGGTAGCAACCCGCAAAATCGCGTTAGCGCCAGGGTTTTGCGAATCCCAATTGAGGACCAACTCCTCGAACCCGGCGTGACCGTCGTCCAGCGGCGCAAGTCCCATCCATTTACCGCCGAAAGCATTTTCGAAGGTGCCCGGCGGCACCATGCTGCTGCCATGGCGCGGGCCGCGATTCCAAATTTTTGCAGGCCGCCAGCCGTTCAAGCGGACTTTCGAGCGCACCCATTCATCCTGGGTGCAATGGACCGGCACCGGCTCCGCGGCCCACGCGGCATTGGAATTCAAGTGGACGGTGGCTCCACCGGTGAGGTGGATTTCCCCCGTCAAGATCACCGCCGGACATGGTTTGCTGCTCTCGATTTCAATGCAAATCGCGTTGTTTCCGAGGCGAAGATAAGGACGAATGTCGAAATAAATCGGGGTAAGGTAATTTGAATGCGCGACCCACTGGAACTCCCGCGGAAAATTAAAGGACATCACCGAGTCCGAAGAACTGAGACGCTGGCCAGGCGCGCTTAGCCCGTTTTGAAACTGGCGGGTTGGCCGCCACGCAGTCCACGAGCCGACCGGGTCGCCATTGACGGTGAGCTCGTAGCCACCTTGGGAGGCGATTCGGACCCAGGCGTGATCGACCGCGTCGTGCAAGGTAAAATCTTGGCGGAAACAACCGGTTGCTTGAAGCTCGTCGGCAGTGCGAATCCATTGCGCATCGGTGGGCCAAGCGATTTCGCGCAGCGGCGGCTCATAAGGGCCCCACCATTCGCCACCGAGTAAAATCGCCATCGCCACGGCCAGGCCTACCCAAAATGCGGGAGATGAGCGGCGTTTGTGAGTGGCGAGCGGGTTCATCGGCCTTGCGAGAGTTTACGGGCAGCGACGGCAGCCTCGGTGTTGCCGGCGCGAGTTTCACCTTGAGCGAGTAGCCCTTGGCTGGCCGCGAGGATTCCGCGACGCTCGGTCCGCAGGTAGGCCAGTGCCAATTTCCCCACGCGGCGGGCCGCGAAGCGATTTGCCTCAAGATCTCCCGACTGTAAACAGACCAATTGGTAATGAAACCAGCCCTGCAAACAGATCGGATTCAACTCGAGCAAGACCCGGAATTTCCTTCTCGCCTCGGTGATGCGGCTCGAGTTCAGGTCGTCGATGGCACCGCGCAGCAAGCCGCGCAGCGCCTCGCGGCGTTCGGCGGGAGTCAAGGCCGCCCCTTGGGCAAGTAAGGTCTCAATCAGCGCCGCAGATCGTGCGCCATAGCCTTGGTCGAACAGCAGCCACGCCTCGTGCAATTTGGCAGCGGGCTCCTCGCCCTGCCCGAGTTGCCGGTGTAAGGCTCCGCGCTGAAGAATCACACTGCTATCCACCGCCAGCGCAGGTAAGCGGTTGCAAGCGGCGTGTAAATCATCCAGGGCGGCCTGCGCTTGCCACGACATCGAATCCACCCGGGCTTGCCGCAGCGCATGAGCGCCATAAATCAGCGGCCCCAGAGTGAAGCCAAAAATCACCACCAAGGACCCGCTCAAAGCCACCGCCGTCCCGCGCAACAAATGACGCCGCTGGCCGCGCTCGATGCCACGCTGGCCCCAGCCGAAAGTCCCAATCAGCAGAAATAACATCCCAAAAACACTCAGAAACCAACCACGGCCGGCAAACTGGCTGAATGCCGGGTTGTAGCCAAACCACCAAACCAGATCGGGAATTTCGGCAATCCCAAGCGAAAAAGAGCCCACCATCGGTGGCCGGAAAACCGCGAGTCGGTTTGGCGGGTCTTGCGCCCACAAGCCCATGCCGTCAGGGACCGGGCGTTCGGAATGGCCGCGGTAAATATCACCGCCGAGCCAAGTGATGTTATCGAATTGCTGTTGCAGCCAGGCAGCGTCGCCCGAGGTGATTTCATCCCTGACAATCACCGCCTGCGGATACCACAGCAAGAAGGGCAGCACACTGGCGAAAATCGCCGCAAGTTTGCCGTGGAACGGAGCTGAGGATTTCCTGAAAAACCACCAACCTAGAGTGCCCGCAAGCACCGCCAAGCAGCCCGATTTCCACAACCAAGTGGCGGAGGCATCACGCAGAATCAAGGTTCCATCCGCCGCAAAGCCCACCGGCAGCGCAAACCACGGCAAGCATAACCCGGCGAGAAATAACAGCAGCCCGCCCGAGGCCACGAGGATGGAAAGAATCGCCCGCATCGCTCAGCGTTTATCCGGTGCCGTGAAGCCTTCCCAAGTACGCTCAATTTTAATGCGGTCGCCGGGCTCAAGCGCCCAGTGGCCGCGGACGATCACTCGCTCACCCGCTTCAAGCCCAGCGAGGATCTCCACTTTGCTCTCCTCGACGATCCCGACCTCAACCAAACGCGTCTGCCAGTGCTCATCGCCATCGACTACCGAGACGTAGCCGCTACCAGCCGAGATCGAGACCAGCGCACCCCGCGGAATCCCAAGGCTTTCGCGGTGAATCCGCAACCGTGCAAAGCCGGTCATGCCGAGCGCAATTTCCTTGGGATCATTGACGATGTCGATCCGGGTACAAAAAGTCGCAGCCCATTCCGCCGCGCCACTGCCGCGAGGACGCAGCGGCCGAGTGGTCTCTGGTCCACCTTGATTGAAGGAAACTACCGGCACCACCACCGACACCCGCGCCGGGTAAGGATGACCTGGAAAGGCTTCGAGGTAAACTTGTGCTTCAAGACCGGATTTAACGTCGGCAAAATCTGCTTGGTCGAAATAAGCCTCGAACCAACGGCCCGAGGCGATGACAAAGCCAGGCTTGCCGCTGTCCTGATTGTATTCCCCGGGGTTGATTAGCACCCGCTCAATCACCCCAGTCCCCGGTGAATGAACCTCGTAATCAGTCATTTCCCGCTCGCGATGGTTCACGGCCTCTTGTGCGTCCTTGACCGCGTTTTCGGCGATTTTGAGGCTCTCCTTCACCCCTTTTTCTGACATCGTCATCTGCAAGCGGGCGTGCCCGAGCTTGCGCGTGGCTTCGGTGAATTCTCCCTCGACTGCCAACAAGGCCGTCCGGGAAACGGCACCACGCCGGAAGGCTTCCCGGTATTTTACCACCTTTTCCTCAGCCTGCTGCCCAAGTTGCTCATCTGCCGTCAAATTGACTTTTTCCATCTCTGGCCGCTCTTGGGCAAGGACGTAAGCTGAGCCAAGTTGAACACGGCTCAACTCGGCCTTGGCGGTTTCCACTGCGAGCCGGGCAGAATCGAGTTTAATCATCGCTAGCGACGGGTCCATCCGAGCGAGCAACTGCCCCGTTACCACCCGATCCCCCACTTGCACCGGAACTTCGAGGACCACCGCCATCGGGATCACTGGTACTAACAGCGGCACACTGGCACAAGTGCCTTCCCCCATGATCCAGCGCTCAAAGCTGGCACGCTTGGTCACTGCGACCTCGGCTGGCAGGGCTTTACCGAGTTTACGCATCACCGACGGGTAGCCGAGTTTCGAGCTGTAGAACTTTGAGCGTGGGTCCCGCCATGATGGCGCAATGACCGCCACCGTTAACAGCACCCCGAATAAGCCGGTCAAGCCGATGCCGAGCAGCAACTTCGAGTTTTCGCGGGCCAGAGCGAGCGCCGCCGCAAGCAATTTGCGGAAAATGGCGGCCAACGAATTTATACGCTCTCTCATCACGGACTCAGCTTAAGGCCGCAGATTCGCGGACGGCGAGCGAGTTCCGGGAAATTTTCCAGCCAGCCAACAACGAAATCCCTAGGACAATCAATTCCGCCGAGACTTGCGCCGCACGGAAAACCACCGCTGCCGCCACTGCCGACTCCATCGGCCCGTACCAAACCAGCAGCCCGGCGAGCGCCGCCTCCCGCACCCCGA
>JAYWAR010000512.1:0-2780 GCA_043782285.1 Akkermansiaceae bacterium
TTTGGTGGAGCAGCAAGAACGTCGGAATTCGTTACAATGGGCCTACTACTTCCCGCCTTCATCATCATCGTCATCCACTGGAACCTATTTCCACAGTGTCCCCGACGATTATGATGTCCGCGAAAGCATGACTCCGACTGCCGACCTGAGTTCACAATATCTGCTCTCGCGTATTGATGGAGTGGCATGGGGCAGAAGTTACATAACGTCAGGAGATCGAATGGGCTTGTCCAATGGCAGGGTGGAATCTGCCTTTCGACGCACTCCTACTCCTGAGTTGTCATCGAACGGCACCAAATTCCAAGGTGTCATCAGTCAGCAAAGATGTCGGTTGATCGCCATCATCCCCGGACATGAGGCATATTCAAGAAACTATCTCAAAGTCATTCAGGAAAGCCACTATTTCACATGGGACTATAGCGGTGTCATCTCCGTGGAACCCTTTAGAGTTCAATTCCCAAAAGGCAGAATGTTGTCCGACTGGTATGAATTTAAAGCTCCAATCGTAGATGAAACCGAGGGAAGAAGTGCTGAGGTGTCCCTTGTCCCGGTAGAGATAGCGATCAGAAAGAAAGGTGAGTCCGTTCCTGAGAACGGGGTTTTGGTGAAAACCGGAGAGGTTTTAGAATTTGCGCTTTCCCCTACTCTATTTGACGTCGAAAAACTATTAGAAACTAAAATTTATTGGCTGCATCGCGAACTTCAACCAGACGCGACTTATGGCCCTTGGACTTATTTTGGGCTGAATGGCCGGGGAACAAAATTTGAACAAAGCATGGCGTTTGGTGGCATCTACCAAATCAAAGCGGAGTTTATTGACGGAAGAGCGGAATATTTATACACCCGCAAGAAAGACGAAAAAATTGGGAAGTTTGAGTATGGACCGGGAAAAAAAGGAGATTCCGATCGCATTGGAATTTGTGACAAGCAAATATAAATTGATACTTGCCGAGAAGCGCAGACCTTCTATGGGAGCGATGTTTATTCGGCGCAATTTGTGCTACCGGCACAATATGGCTTTCCCGGATATCCGAACGAAGGCAGCTCTATTATACGGTGCAATATATTCGTTGCGCACCGAGCTACGGCTGCGGGTGCATCTGTTCCTAAAATTAATGGATTCTTTAACGAGTATCCACCGCTGGCAAATGAATGGGCAGGAATTGAAGATACAAGTATTTTCCCGGGTAATCCTACTTATATTCAGAGTTGGCCGATTCTTCCAGTTGCAAAAAAACCTCAACCAGGGTGGATCATCGCACATCCCAACCCTGATGATGCCGGGCATTGCGCGATCATAGATTATGATGGAGAAGGAATCGGCGCAGGTATTTCAGGAACCGTAAATAAAAACTATGACGAATTTTGGGATGGAAGCTCGCGTTACAGAAAATACGACCCGTAAAATATGAAAAAACCACTTTTATTTATAATAATTAAATTTATTGTCTCCAGCTCGGTATGTGTTGGTTCAGATACTTTTGAACTATTATCGAAAACGGAGAATGCACTACCAGAACGTGCCAGATATCTTGGTGCAATAGCCGAAAGACGTTCATCGTCCATGGCACGAAAAATAGAGAGTTTTGATTTGCTTCAACAAAACTTCAACAAAACGTGGGTGGAAGATTTGCGTTCTATTGAAACCGTTGCACCGAGCGACAATGCTAAAGCAATTTTCTTCAAGGCTGCGCAGATTCTATCTCGTAAAGACTATATTGATTTTTTAATGATGACATGTCGACTTGTGGAAAATGGAAAAATCAGCAAGCAGCAATTAAAATTGGGACTATTTCCTGCTGAAAAACATCTCCGAGAAATGTGGATTGAAAACCCACCCAGTGGTTCATTAAAAAATTTGGCCAGTGAGGCTAGTTTGATTTTCGCAGACGATAAAGGCATGAGGGACTTTTTAGATAAGGTTGTTTCAGGGCAAGTGGCGATTGGTAGCATTGGGAAAGACGAAAAATCTCTTAGTGCAACTCCAAGGAATTTTCAAAAACCACCTGCTGACGTAAAAAGACCTGATAGGCGACCTTCAGAATCCCCAGCCGACGGAAAGCGCATGTCCAACGAACGAACTCCTGATTTTTCTACGGTTGGATCACTTGTGCAAAGGATCGGCGAAGGTGGGTTCATAACATTCGCTGGGATTATTGGAATGATCATCGCCGGAATCCTGATTTGGCGTTGGAAATCAAAACCCACTTTCTGAAAACCACCCTTCGGCTCGCTCTAGCAACTCCCCTGAAGATCGTCGCTCCGCACCGCCAGGCATCCCGCTGGCGGCTGTAACGCGAGCTGCTGGTCCTGCGGGAACATGTGACGTGCGCGGGGTAATGCTGCATCTCGGTCCGGGTGCCTCCCAGCAAGCTGGGACCCTCCCTCCCCGGATGTTCCCTCGGGGAATACCCTCGGCACGACTACGGGACAGACCTTTTGTCATGACAACCGACCTGCAAATCGCGGATCTCGCGAATGCTCCGGCAAGCAGCTATTTGTCAAAGATCCTCACCGATGGTGAAGTCACGATTTTCATCGAAGGCGCGGATCGCTTTGGCGACCTGCCTAACGATCCTACTCTCCTTGGTGGTGCTCAACTTAAATGGCAGTTCACCCACGGAGCGACAACAGCGACTACAAAGTTGCTGGTCTATCGCGGCGGATTTTTACGCTTAATGCAACCTACGGGCGCACCGGGCACCGTGGGTGATTTCGAGTTCTGGGATGGCAAAGGCAGGGTAAAGAATAAAGTTGGCAAGCCCATTTTCGGGAAAGAG
>JAYWAR010000513.1:0-7676 GCA_043782285.1 Akkermansiaceae bacterium
GCGAGCTGTGGCTCCGGCAGTCCACGTCACTCCGCTGTCAGTGGAGATGTAAAGAAAGCCGCCGGCGGTGGAGGCTACTAATTTATCCCCACTGGCGGAAGATGTAAGGGTGTGCCAATTCTGGGTGGTGGCGCGTTGTGACCACGTCACCCCGCTGTCGGTAGAGGTGTATACGTAACCCCCAAGGACGGCTGCGGCTAACTTTGAACCGTCAGCGGAGGAAGCCACACCGCACCAGTTGCGAGAGGCGTCTCTGGCAGTCCATGTCGCCCCACTGTCAGTGGAGGTGTAGAGGAAGCCGCCCTCGGAATAGGCTAGAAGTTTTACGCCATCTGCTGAAGAAGCCACCCCGCGCCACGCTCCCGCAAGCAGCCCTTCAGTCCATGTCACGCCGCTATTGGTCGAGGTATAAAAGAAGCCTCCGTAAGTCCCGGCCACCAACTTGGTGCCGTCAGCCGAGGACGCTAACGATTGCCAGTTGCGAGAGGTTTCTCGGGCAGTCCACGTCACCCCGCTGTCGGTAGAGGTGTATAAGAATCCGTTCACCACTGATGCTGCCAACTTGGTGCCATCAGCCGAGGACGCTAGGTTGCGCCAAGAACGAACGGCGGCGCGTTGGGTCCACGTCACCCCGCTGTCAGTAGAGGTGTATAGGAAGCCGTTTATCTCCGCCGCGACCAGCTTGGTGCCATCAGCCGAGGACGCTACGGCCCTCCACTCGCGAGCGGTCTCACGGGCAGTAAAACTATCGGCGTATCCCACCGGCGGGGCGGTCAGGGCGAGGGCGGGAAACAGATACCTCGCATCCGCCTGCTCTTGGGTGATGGCGGTGCCGGGGTTCTCCGGCGGAGAGCCTGCGGTCTGGTTATTATCCTCATGCAAGAAAAAGTTTCCACCTGCTAGAGTCACTTCGTTGCCATTGGCGAGCAGGGCCGTGACCACCAGCCACAGCGTTTTGCGCACGCCGCCGGGGTCTAGGTTCATCTCCGCATTCGTGAAAAAGAACTTCGCCTGGGCCTTGCTGCCATCGTTCCAACTCGTTAGATCCGTGGTCAGATCCAGCGCCGCTGCCGCTAGAGTTTTATCTGCTAGAGTGGTGGCGACCGTTTGGGATTCTTTGAGTTTCAGGTTGATGCTCTCCACATTCGCGAGGTCGTAGAGATCCCCTGCGCTGGTGAAAAATCCCCACTCCATGGCGGTCGCATTCCCGCGCACCGTCTCCAGTGTCTGGCCAGTGCGGTCGTCTTGGAGCGCGGACGGGAAGGGGTTCGATACCACGGCGCGGCAGCGCACGACTCGGTTGGCTAAGGTGGACATTGTTGTTTGTTAGTTACGTTGTTTGGGACCGCCTAGGGTGGCGTGGGGAAAATTTGGCCGCCCACCGCCACATAGCTCAGCAGCACTGTCACGCCGATGACCTCGCGGGACGGCGGGCGCACCACTGCCGCGAAATAGCGGCGGGACACCCCGCCGCCGCTCTGCGGACTCTCCAGCATCAGCAGCCCATCGCGAGCAAACGTGCGGTCGTAATCCAGCGCGAAGAGTTCCGCAGCGGTGGGAGTGGCGAATTTCCGGGTGGTCGAGAAACTCACCGTGGTCACCAGATTTTTCCGGTCCCGCAGCTTCCCTGCGGCCGCGCGAATGAAGTGATCTTCTTGGACGTCGATCTGCGCCTCCACCCGCAGCCCTGAGCTGCTAGAAAACTCACGTTCGCCGAGGGCGGGGTCGCCCGCCAACCAGTAAGTGATGCCGTCCTTTATAAGAGCCACTCTCATCCGTTAGTTTTTAAGAGGGGTCACACCGTGATGGTGAAGAGCGGGTCCGCCGCGCCTGCGGTGACTGTCCGGCACGCGATCCATTCGCAGTTTCCGAGTCGCTTTTTCTCGCTGCCGTAGGCGAACTGCGCGTCTGCTAGAGCAGCGCTCATCACCGTGCAGGTCACCGCGCTGGATGAGATCACCAAGTCCGCACCACCGGCGGCGAGGGATGATCCCAGCGCCACGGCCGGCATCAGTTTGGTGAGCGTTTGCGCCATGCTCGGCCCCACCGGGATGGCCTTAGCGCTCACATCCAGCCCTTGTAGGCTGATGTCCACCGTCCCGAGACTATCCACATCTTGGTCTTTGGTTTTCAGGGAAAAACTAATCTCCCAGCCCGCCTCCGTCTGAAACGAACTCCACGGTGCCGTAGCCCCCCACACCGAGGTGAAGGCGCTCGTGGGAATATCAGAAACCGCAAAACCGGTGTCGCCAGGGTAAGCCGCCGTAGCGAGTGTGTAGTAAGCCGCCGCATTCGTGGGGTCGGTGTTTTTGGCTAACAGCCCCGTGAACTTCACGTCGCCGGAGATGGTCTTGCTCACGCCCAGACGCAGATTCGGCATCTGCGTGAGGCTGGCATTATTAACGGTTAGTTTCACCCCGTCCACGCCCCACACCACCAGCGCCCGGTCGGTCGCGCCGTAGAGACTCGTGCCCACCGGGGTGGAACCATACGGCCACAACACCAGCGCGAGGGCGGCGGTGAAGCGCCCTTCCGGCTCGAAGGTTACTTCTAACATTTTGTTGGAAAACCGCTCGTCCACTTTCCCGAAGCGGGCCGTCTGAATCTCGAAGCGTTTGTTTTTTGGGGTGACCGTCACGTCCCCCTTGCTCCAGAAATTTTGCCCGCCGAATTGGACGATGCACGGTCCCGTGATGATAGTAGTTCTGTCGATGCCTGGCATGGTCGTATTTGGTTAGTTGGTGAGTGAGTGTCTTAATTTCTTGAGTCTTGAGTCTTAAATTCTTGGGTCTGGGTTCTATTCGGTCGCGCGGAATTCCGTCACATCCCCCGGATTCATGCCCGCCTTAGCGGCAGCGGTCCGCACCTGCGTGCCCGCTGCTAGAGTGAGCGGTGCCGCGTAGGCCGCACTGCCCGCGCCGCCCGCACACGGGAAGCTACCGTCCGTGGTATAATAGATGATCGCCCCGGCCGTGGCGCAGGTAAGAGTGTATTTCCCGGCCGCCACCGCCGCTATCACGCCCGCCGGTTTCAACGCCGGTTCCAGCCCGATCTCGAAAATATTGAGGGTGACGATGTAGCTCACGAAGCCGGTTTTCACCGCCACTTTCTTGGCCGGATCTTTCTCGGCGTAGAGGATCACATCCCCGAGATGCGCCCGGTGCAGCGCACGGATGATCCGCAGCGCACCCTGCGCCGCGCTGATCTGACTGCCCTTCGCTAAGTCCCGGTTTAGCAAAACTTGCTCGATGATCTGAACCTCGATCTGCACCGCCATCACCGGCCCTGGCAGATTCTTCTCAGCGCTCACCACCTCCGGCGGAAACACGATGCACGCGAGGCCGATCTTGCCTTTCGGGTCGGAGAGTGTCTGCAACGCCCGCAACACCTTGGCCTGAATATCGCCCTCATCTTCTGATAGAATGTTCACGGTCGAGAGCGCCGGGGCGGCACCCAATAGGGCGACCACGTCCGCTTGCACCCGGTCGAGAATAGTGTCGGAATGGTTCATGATTGGACGCTCCCTTCTAGCAGGAGGTCGAGGTATTCCTCCACCGAGTCCACCGCTTCATCGGCGAGTTCGTCGAAGGGGATCAGCGTGCGATCTTCTGGAATGTTAGACTCTTTGGCCAGAATGTAGAGAACCTCTAGCGGCTTTGAATTGTCGTATCGTTTGCCCTTGGTGGACCGGTTCAGGATGCCTGCATCCGCCGTGCGTTCTTGGCGGCGGGCCAGCACGGGTTGCCGTTTCGGCCCCACCCGCGCAAAAAACAATTCATCCCCAAATTCCCCGGCACGGTGGCCATAAGAATCCCGCGCCACCGGGATCGTTAGATAATACTTCCCCGCTCCCGGCGTGATCGTCACCGGCCCGAATGCCGCCGCCAGCCGCCCGTGGGATGGCACTAACAACGTCGCTCCATCCGCAGAAGATTGCCCTTCGATTGCCTCGTATTGATCCGCGAGATGGCCCGTGGGATTCGCCCCCAGCCGGTTCGCGGAATTGTGTTCCGTCGCTGCCGTCGCCGCCCCGCGTGCTTTCACGAACGCCTCCGCACTCGCCGCGATCATCGCGTGCAGCGGCCCCTTATCCTGAAGTCCGCTGGCGATTGCCCGCAACTCTTCCGCCACGTCAGACGACAGGTCGATTTTGATTTCAATCGCACTCATCGGCCTGCGTATGCCTCCTGTCTATCAGTGATGGATTTAGCCAAGCGGCCCGCACGCCGCGCTTCCCGCGCCGCCCTCCGATCTTCGGTTGCCGCCAGTATCTTATCCTTATCTTCTGGCCGCATGGCCGTGCCATCCACCACCACCACGCCATCCCGCTCTTGAAGCGTCTTGAGCAGGTCTGAATCCACCCCATTCACATCCACCTGCGGCAGCGGCAGCTTGCCGTCTAACACCACAGGCTGCGTCGCCTGCCATTCCTGCGGCGTTTCGCCGTTAGGTCCGGTGATGCCCAGCTTTCTAACTTCTCCCGCAGCCACTTCCCGCCAGCCCATGCCGCTGTTAAACGCAAACGGTGGGTGATCGACGCCTAGCGCATCCTGAAAGTTTCCATAACTTCCCAGCTCACCCCAGACCGGATCCCCCTTGAGCGCGATCATCGGCCCCGGCTTGCCGCCTGCGATGGTCCAGCGGCTCGGCCAATCCCGTGGGGCCGTCACCTGATAGACCCGCACTAGCTCCCACGCCGGAAACGCCGCCGCCCGCGCATGGCCCCGGAACTGAAGTCCCTTGCCGCGCACCAGCGCGAGTTGCGTCCGTAAAATAAAGTCGATCCGGCGTTGGCTGCTGAGGTCTTGCAGCGTCCCTGCAAGTGCCGGTGGCACCGTGCCTGGCTCCGCATCCGGGAAGCCGCCTTCCGGCGTGTAGCCCGTCGCCCTAACGGCTTCCAGAATCAGCCACCGTCCAGTCACAAAGTCCATGTCCCCGGCAGCCACAGCGTCCACCACTTCTTTGATTTTAGAAACCACGATCACGCTGGTGCAGCGGGCAGAAAAAACGCTGCTAGATAGAACCTCCTCACCCAGCTCCCGCAGCCCCGCCGTATCCAGCGTGGTCGGCAGCTCTCCCCGCTCGCTCGCCGTGCGGAAAGCGTCGAAAATGAGGGCTGTTAGTTTGGTTTTCATGCCGTGAAATTAGATGTCACCCAGCTCCCGCAGCACTCGCGAGTGCGCGTCTTCGAGGTGGGTGAAAACGAGCGACTGGTGGCGCGAGCTGTGCGGGATCTGCGTGAGCCGGTAGAGCAGCTCCGCGATGGCCTCGCCAATGGCTGCCGTCTCCCGGATCGCCTCGCCGAGGCGGTGGATTTCCCGGTCGAGTTCTTCCGCCGTCCACTCCAGTGAGTGGCGCTCGTTAGGCGAGATTTCCCGGTCCGCGAGGCGCAGTTGCCCAGCGGCGCGTTTCGCGGTTTTTTCGGCGAGGTCTTGGTGGAGTCCGTGGATCATTGTGAGTGGGCGGTTAGAGTCCTGATTGTTGTTGGCGTGTCCATTTCCGGGGCGGCACGGCGGCGCTCACTTCGATGGTCTCGACCGCGCTACTATCGTCAGTCACGCCAGTCGGTTGCTCGATTGAGACCTTGCCGTCCGCCACGCGCTCGAAAAACCGCAGGGCTTCAGCCGCGTCTTTGCGGCGGTCCTCGGAGACCTCTAGGTCGAGCCGAGTCAGCAAATCCTTGCGGATCAGATGCAGCGCCGGGCGCAGGCACCGCTCCGGCAGCGTGAGACCGGCGGCGAGATGGTTCTCGCGATTGTCCGCGATGTAGCCCCGGCAGTGGTTGATCACCTGCCCGAGCACATCCGTGAGCACCGCCTGCCCGCTGCCGATGGCGGCGGACTGATAGGCCGCTGCCTCCGGCGCACTGAGCACGCCTAACACATCTGCTACTGTAAGGATTCGCCACATTTTGGTTTTTGATTTTTCCGCTGCCGGTGATGCGGCGGGGAGTCATGCCCCCGCCGCACGGACCGGAATCGGTTAGGAAACGGTGAATTTACGGATGCCGAGGGTGGAGGTGATTTTGATGAGTTCGTAGTTCTCGACGACGATCTCATAGAGCTTGGCCGAGACCTGACGCTCGTACACCCGTACCCGTCCACCGCCTTCGCAGGGGCTAACGAAACGCTTGATGTTAGAGGCGTCCTCGGTGTCCATGCCATTTTCAGCCATGAACATCAGAACGAGGTTGTTGACGATTTCTGCTTTGCTACCGCCGGTCGAGAATCGCTCTTTAGACACGCCCACCTTGTCCACTGCGAGGAATGCCGCTACTTGATCCGCCGTCTGCCCGGCGCTGGCAAAGCCCCCGGCGGTGTTTTGCGCACGGTGGGCAAGCAGCCGCTTGCTCCACGACGTATCGCCGAAGCCGATCCGGTTAGGACGCACACCGGAGGCAGTCGCCGCGAGGATCAGCTCGCCGATGATGTCCTGATCCGGGTCTTTCCCGGCAGTGGTGTCCCACGTCTTAGCCGTGTTAGTCGCGGCGGCGCTGAGGAGCGCCACGGCGCGGCGCAGTGAGTTGCGTCGCAAGCGGCGCAGCAACTTGCCGGTGTAGAACTTCTGCCAGCCCTGACGGTCCGCCACTTCGTCCAGATCCACCGAGATTTTCAAACCACGGTTGACGGTTTTCGCGGAGGTTTTCACCGAGGTGTAGCGGACGGAACCGAAGTCCCCGCCGATGGCACGCTCATCGTCATCGCCGTCCGAGTAAAACTCCTCAGCATTGATGTCTTCGCGGTATTCGAAACGGCGCGGGACCATGACTTCCGGGGCGTAAAAGCCGAGGGTTTCTTCGATGTTGTTAGCGTCGGTCCAGCCGACTGCGTAATTGGTGAGAGGCTCGGAGAAATAACCCTCCGTGAAAAGGGCGGCATTCGCCTCCACGATTTTGTCATGCTTAAACGCGCCGTCATCCGGCGTGTCGTAGGCGGCGAGTGAGAGTCCGGCGAGGGCCGCATTCAGTGCGACCGCGCGGGAAATGGTATTGTGTTTCATGGTATTGATTTCAGCAGTTAGGTTTTGAGCGTTGGTTAGCGGTTAGAGTGCGGCGCTATTGAGCAGCGGGAAACACGGGATCACCTCGATCTCGTCGCCATCGGCAGCGGCGGCGGTGAACGATCTGCCGACCATGTAAAGCGTCGCGCCGAAGGTGCCGTTGACCTTGCCACCGGCGGCGGTGTAAACTGGCACGCCCGCCGCGATCGCGGCATTGGCCACCATCTTGGTGGTGCCGATGGCGGCACCGAGTCCAAAGACGGCTGCCTTGTCACCCACCGCAGGTTCGTCCATGACCGGCCCCCATGGCCGGGTGGTGGCGATGTTGACGATGAATCCATCCGCTGCCGTGCCTTTCTGGACTAACAGGAATCGGGTGGTGATGGCGGCGACTTCGCACGCCAGATTCAGGATTCCGGTTTCGTGGAGTTTGACGATGGAGTTGGTCGCGAGACCTTTGCGTTTCACGCCCCAAGTCCGCGCCATCACGGCGACGAGCGGGAGCACCAATGCGATTGCCACGAGGATCATGGCGAGTAATTGCAGTTTCATAGTATTTAGTGTGTCTGGTTCTTGTTGGTGTTAGACTCAGGCTTGTTAGCCTTTGCCTTTCTTCTTTTCGTCAGCCGCGAGCTGCGCATCGTGCGCCGCCTGCGTCTTGAGAATTTCAATCGCCT
>JAYWAR010000514.1:0-7672 GCA_043782285.1 Akkermansiaceae bacterium
AAACTCGGCCTGACCATCCAAAGCCAGTCCGACGATTTCTCCGCCGACAAAACGGAGTCCTGGGTGGACCCCTATGTGGGAATGCTGGCCCGAACCCACATCTCCGAAAGCGTCAGCTTGGTGGGCAAGGCCGACATCGGCGGATTCGATGTCGGCTCCGAACTCACCTGGCAGCTCTATGGCGGTGTGGAATTCCAAATTTCGGAAAGCTGTCATATCGGCGTCGGCTACCGTTACCTGAGCGTGGACTATGCTTCCGACGGTTTCATCTATGATATGAATACCAGCGGACCCCAACTCGAAGTTGGATTCACTTTCTAATATGCGGCGAATGTTCCTAACAACTGATGTAGGCGACCAATAAGGAGCTTTTTCCGAAGGTCAAACGCACCTGGTTCACTCCGTTCTAGCAGGTTGCACCCGATCCCCTCCTTGAATTGATCCATTCATGAAAATACCATTTTTTATCCTTCCGCTCTGGGCGGGACTCGCCTTCACCGGCTGTGTCAACACCAACCCGGCACATGAACAAGCACACCATCGGGAGGCCGCAGAACTCCTGAAACAAGCGGGCGTGAAAACTACACCCACTGAACAACGAGCAGCACTCTATTTGAAATCCGCGGAAGAGTTCCAGGCACTGTCCGGCTCCTTAAGGTCCGGCGAGGGTGACAGATTGATTTACAACAAGGCCGCCGCCGATCTTGCCGTGCTACTGCGTACTGCTGATAAGGGTCAAATGTGGAACCGCCCGCTAACAATCGCTTCCGGGGGAACCAGCTACCGGCTGCGCTTCTCCAGGGGAACCCGCGACGGCATTTGGGATCCGGGATATTTCACCGATTTGAAAGCCGCCTCCGAAGTGCGCCAAAAAACCATCCACCGGAAGATCTGTCAGGACGGCATCGGTGGTGCCTTGGTCGGCGTGCATAAGGCCGCTCCACTGGAGATGTTTTCACCGTGGGTGGGTTTCACGGCACCAGTCACCGCCGTTCTCGATTTCAAAGGCCGTGACGCGACTCTAACGCTGGTCGATCCCGTCAAAAAACCGAAAGTCCACGCAGCCAGCGTAGAACGGACCGTGGACGCCGATTTCTCCGCGCCGCTAGCCTACTATCCGCAAAAGTCAGAATACTGGAACGGCATCATGGGAGCACTGCGCGTGAGCGACTATATGTCCACCACCGGGCTCTACATGCTCGAACCTTACGATCCGGACCGCATCCCATTGATTTTTGTCCACGGCCTGATTTCCACGCCGCAGATGTGGCGGAATGTCGTCAACGAAATCAACTCGGACCCCGTGCTGCGCGGACGTTATCAGTGCGGAGCCTTCGGCTACCCCACCGGCAATCCACCAGCCTACTCGGCTCTTCGTTTCCGCGAGGAACTTGCCAAATACTACCAGCTCCACCCGCACGCTCGCAATTGCGTGCTGGTTGGCCATAGTATGGGCGGCCTTGTTTCCCGTATGCAAGCAAGCACGGTTGATCGGAAAGCATGGGATGTCATTGGAAAGGACAGGGCCGAAACGTTTTTTGCCCACGTCAAAAAAGGCAGTTTGGTTGACCAGGCATCGACATTCCAGGCAAACCCGCATGTGGATCGCGTCGTTTTCATTTGCACGCCACACCGGGGCAGTGAAGTCGCCCTCGGCAACCTAGGCGCGCTTGGTCGCAAATTGATCTCACTGCCTGTTGAATTAACTGGCACGGTCACCAGTTCGCTGGGAAGCACGGTCAGCATCCTCACGGGTGGCGGGATGCCTAACAGTGTAACCGGCCTTTCGCCCTCCAACCCCATGCTCAAGGTACTCGACTCGTGTCCCATCAAAGCCCCCTATCACACGATCCTCGGTGACGGCGGCAAGGGAAATTCTCCGAATAGCACGGACGGATTTGTGAAATACTGGAGTTCCCACCTCGCCGCTGCCCAGTCGGAAAAAATCGTCCCCGGCAACCACAGTGCCTGCGAACTGCCTCAAACCCTCGACGAGCTCCGCCGCATCCTTCACCTGCACCTTGCCAATAGAAACCAATAGAAACCAATAGAAACATGAGCGCAAAAATCACCGAGGCCGCCGACGGCATCATCACCCTTAAAATCACCGGCCTTATCAGCCCGTCTATTCTGGCTGCCTGCCAAGCCCAGATTCTTGTCTATCTGCGCGAATGGGGAGGCGGATCGATTCTCTGCATCTGCGAGGGATTCGAAGGCTGGACAGGTGGGGACTGGGGAGACCTTTCCTTTCAAGTGGAGGCTGATCCACTGATCCGCAAGATGGCGATTATCGGCGAAAGCCAATGGGAGCAACTGGCTTTGGCATTCACGGCAAAAGGCTTCCGCCCTTTCCCCATCGGCTATTTCCAAACCGACCGACTGGTTGACGCCCGCGACTGGCTGTTGGGCTGAATTTCCACCCCCATCTCCGTTTAATCTAAATCCAGATTTCCAATTCCAACGAAACCAAATTCCAACTGATCATGAATGCAAAAACCATCGCGCTCGTCATTGCCTCCGCTGCCACCCTCGCACTCGTGCCAAGCTGCGCGAACGATCCGATCACCCAGACCAACGGTGCCACTTCCAGTGCTTCGCAGATTTCCCGCGATTCCCGCGCCGCGCTGAAATCCCTCTACGCCCAGAACTCCGCAGCCAGGGCCCTCGGCAAAAAGGCCAAGGGAGTTCTCGTCTTCCCGTCAGTCGTCAAGGGCGGCCTCATCATTGGTGCTCAGGCCGGCAACGGCGCGATGATCCGGGACACCGGCGAAATCAGCGGCTTCTATCAGACCGCCGCCGCCTCCTACGGACTGCAGGCGGGAGTTCAAGAATTTGGCTACGCCATTTTTCTGATGGACGATTCCGCCTTCCGCAATATCAACAGCAGCGGTGGCTGGGAAGTCGGCAGTAGCCCGAGCCTTGTCGTCGTGGATAAGGGAATGGCTACCTCGCTCACCACCACCACGATGAATAAAAGCACCTATGCGTTCTTCTTCAACCAGCGTGGTCTGATGGGCGGACTCGGCCTGCAAGGATCCAAGATCACCCGGATTCATCCACAGCAGTAAGCACCCCGCAACCGTCTGTCCTGCCAGCGCCACCTTCTCCCTCCCGACAGTGCGAGGGAGAAAGTTAGGTCGTTGCATCCCCCATTTATTGAGGACGCGGCCACCTGTTCCCGACCTGCCGCATAGACAACTGAACCTCGATCAGAACTCTGAAATGGGTGGATTACGAAAATAATTTCCTGTCCAGCGAGCGGTATTGGATCGCCTCTAAAATATCGTTAGGACGGATCTCAGGCGCTCCAGAAAGATCTGCAAGAGTCCGCGCCACTTTCAGGATCCGGTTATGGGCACGGGCGGAGAAATTCATCTCCTCCATCGCGTGTTCAAGGTAGCCATTACTTTCTGAATTGAGCTGGCAATGTTGCCGAACTTGGCGCGAGCCCATCGCCGAATTGGTCGAGTTCGGAAATTGCCGAAACCGCTGGGACTGAACTCCGCGCGCGGTGATCACTCGTTGACGAACCACTTCGGATTTTTCGCCAAGATTCGTATCGGAAGATAGCTCGCGAAAATCGACCAAAGGCACCTCGACATGCAAATCGATTCGGTCCAACAAAGGCCCCGAAATCCGCTGCCGGTAGGTTTCGATTTGTCGTGGCGAGCAGCGGCACTGGCGCTTCAAATCCCCATAATAGCCGCACGGACAAGGATTCATCGCCGCAACTAGCATAAAACTGGCTGGAAAGGTGAGCGAGCCGACTGCTCTGGATATCGTAACCTGCCCGTCTTCGAGTGGCTGGCGCATCACTTCTAAAGTCTGCCGCCTGAACTCGGGTAATTCGTCAAGAAAAAGCACCCCGTGGTGCGCCAGTGAGACCTCGCCCGGCCGAGGATTGGTGCCGCCACCGAGCAGCCCTGCATCGGAAATGGTATGGTGAGGGGCGCGAAACGGCCGAGTGGTCAGGAATCCGCATTTTGAATCGAGTAAGCCGGTGACGGAGTGGATTTTAGTCGTTTCAATCGCATCTTCTTCACACATGTCTGGCATAATCGTTGGGATCCGCTTGGCGAGCATCGATTTGCCGGTACCTGGCGGGCCAATCATCAGAATATTATGCCCTCCGGCCGCGGCAACTTCCAAAGCGCGTTTCACTTGGTACTGACCTCTGACTTCGTCGAAATCCACTTCATAAGATCGTTGCGAGTTAAAAAATACCCGCCGATCTAGGTTGAACGGCGGAATGATCAGCTCACCATCCAAAAAGTCCCACGCCTGTTTTAAATTTCGAATTGGAAAAACTGCAATCCCTTGAATCACCGCTGCTTCGGGTGCATTGGCCTCAGGCACCAACAAGCGGCTTCGGCCGCGGTTTTTCGCTTCCAAAGCGATCGCTAAAACTCCTTTTACCGGACGCACCGTGCCGTCCAGCCCTAGCTCGCCGACCACACAACAGTCTTCGGCCTGAAACGGCTTCCTGCCACTGGCCGCGATCATTGCCAGCGCGATCGGGAGATCGAACGAGGGTCCTTCTTTTTTTAAATCGGCCGGCGCGAGATTCACGGTTTTCACGCCATCATTCAAATGCAGCGCAGAAGCGCCGATTGCAGAAATGACCCGTTGTGAGGATTCTCTAACCGCAGCATCCGGCAGCCCGACGATGATGATTACCGGCTTGTCCGCCCCACGCGCGTTGACTTCTACCTCGACTTCTTGGGCATCGACTCCACGCAAGGCCGCTGAAAATAGACGAGCAATCATACAAATCGTGATATTATCACGTATTGGATGGCCATCTGACAAGTAAAAAGGACCTCTTATCTGAAAGTCTAGGGCGATTGTCTGGTAAATTGATTTGTGGCGGGGGAGTTTTGAGAGAATTTTTGAATTTCCTTAAATCGTTAAATTCCAAAAAAAATTCCTAGCAGCGGACGAGCCACTGCTAGGAATTTGGAATTCAAAGAATCGAGAAATTTTTTAGAACGATTGGCTACGGCTATGACTGTAGTAGGTTTCAAATCCAAGTTCAGGCGGAAACTCTGAAAGACCGTCGTGGACGTTCATTTCGATTCGATTGTCTTCACCGCAACGCTCATAAGGAGGCTTGAAGGTGCCACGATAGGTTGGGCAAGTGAAGGTGAAGAGTTCGTAGAAACCATAACCGAGGCGATGCAAAGCCCGACTGGTGCCATCAATGGTACCGTAAGGTGAGGCTTTGCGACCATATTGTTCTTGTTTGCGGACGATCTGTTCTGGAATCTCCATGAAGCCGTACATGATGTTACTGAGAGCGCGTCCCAGCTTGCGCGAAGACGTGTAAGTGGAGCCGGGAGGCGCTTGAATGTCGGCGACAGCGAAGCTGCTGAGAGCTGCTAAGGAAGTAGCAATAACAAGGATTTTTTTCATGCTGCGGGGATTGTAATTAATCTAGGTCAGAATTGGCAACGGATTTTTCAGAATTCGGTGATTTTTAAAGTTCAAAACTGAGGACGCGGATGATTCCGGGGGTTGTGCGCAGTTGGATCAGCAATTCTGGAGAGGGTTCGGTGTCGACTTCAATCACGGTAACGGCGCGTTTGCGGTCGCTGGTGCGGCTGAGTGCCATGTTGGCGATGTTGACGGAGGCTCCGCCAAGGGTGGTGCCAAGAGTGCCAACGATGCCGGGCCGGTCGTCGTTTTCGACGAACAGAAATTTCCCTTTGGGGCTGGTTTCGACGTAATGGCCGGCGATGTGGACGATGCGCGCAGACTTGCCGAAGAAAGTCCCCGCGACGGTGCAGACTTCGTGGCCTTTGATCGCGGAGACTTCGATCAGCTCGGTGCAGTTGGTGGCAAGGGCAACCGAGGATTCAGTGACGCTGATGCCGTGGGCTTTGGCGATCGCAGGGGCGTTGACCAAGTTGACTTGGGCTTCGTGGTGGGCGGCGGCAAGGTAGCCGGTGAGCACTTTGCGGGTGATCAGCTCGGTATCAAGCTCGGAGACTGGACCGAGGTATGAGACGCGGATGGCATCGCACTGGGCGGGGGCAATTTTGGAAAGCAATTTGCCGAGCGAGTCGGCGAGGTCAAGGTAAGGGCCGACGCTTTCGAGGGTGCGACTGTCGAGGTTTGGCATGTTGACCGCGTTGACGATTTCACCGGTGAGGAGGAAATTTTTGACTTGGTGAGCAACTTCGATGCCGACGTTTTCTTGGGCTTCGGCGGTGGAAGCGCCAAGGTGTGGGGTGAAAATGCACTTTTTGGCGCTGAAGAGCGGGAAGTCGGCGGGTGGTGGCTCGACTTCATAAACGTCAAGCGCGATTCCGCCGAGGTGGCCAGCGTCCATTGAGGCTTTGGCTGCGGCTTCATCGACGAGGCCGCCACGGGCGCAGTTGATGACGAGTGCGCCGGGATTCATGAGGGCGATGCGCTCGGCGTTGAGGAGGTGCTGGGTTTCGGCGGTGAGCGGGATGTGGAGGGTGACGACGTCGGCACCGGTGAGGGCTTGGGCGGCACTTTCAGCCAGTTCGACTTTAAGCGACTGGGCACGGGCAGCGGTGAGGAAGGGATCGTAGGCGACGACCAGCATGCCAAAGGCTTGGGCACGCTTGGCGAACTCGGTGCCGATCCGGCCCATACCAAGAATCGCGAGGCGTTTACCGAACATTTCCACGCCTTGCAAGG
Source organism: Akkermansiaceae bacterium (assembly GCA_043782285.1). GTDB lineage: Bacteria > Verrucomicrobiota > Verrucomicrobiia > Verrucomicrobiales > Akkermansiaceae > Luteolibacter. Next base: position 6,670 of record JAYWAR010000514.1, read on the forward strand.
ATTTGCGATCCCAGCGCCCAGCGACCATTGAGCCATGGGCTTGGCCGATGTTACGGGCGAGTGACAGCATCAGGGCGAAGGCGTGTTCGGCGGTGGAAATGGTGTTGCCACTGGGGGTATTCATGACCACCACGCCGTGGTCGGTGGCGGCGGCGCGGTCGATATTATCGACGCCGACACCCGCGCGGCCGATGGCTTTGAGGTTTTTGGCTGCGGCGAAGATGGCAGGGGTGACCTTTGTTTCCGAACGAATGACCAGACCGTGGTAGTCACCGATGATTTTGAGCAGTTCATCCGGTTTGAGGCCGGTATTGACGTCTACAGAAATCTCTGGGGCTGAGCGTAGTGCCGCAACGCCTTTTTCGGAAATGGGGTCAGAAACCAACACGCGATAGGTTGACATAAGGCGAGTGGATTAACCCAGTGCTTGCTGGGTGGCAAGGGTTTGCGAGAGAAAAAATCGCTGTTGGGTAGGCTTGCTGTCCGCAGGCCTACTCCGGAGGCTATTTAATCTCTGTACCACTTTTCAGTAAGGTCCAGCGTTGGACTTTACCGCCTTGGATCAGAGCTTTGGCTTGAATGTTTTTGACCCCGAAAATTGTTTCAGCTTTATATGAAACAAGGCCGATTTGGTAAGTTTTACCATTCACGACTTCGTCAGATTTGGCTTCCCAGTTCAGGACCTGATCAAAAGTGAATTCTTTGATTTGTGCGTTACGGATGCTGTCTTGCATCACTTGTACCGAATCGGTAGCAGCAGCGTTATCAAGAGTTGCGGGGGCCGTGGAGGCATCAGGAGTGGCGTCAGGAGTGGCGTCAGGAGTGGCGTCCGGAGTAGCGACTTCGGTGGAATCCGCAGGAGCTAGGGGAGTGACTGTGCCGGGTTCTTGGCCGGGTTCTAAAATGGTTTGATCTTGGCTTGGCAGTGATTCTGGAATCGGTTCGGGTGAAAAAACGGCAGTTGTCGATGTTGGAGTGTGGACTGGAGTGGCGGCTGGGGTGG
>JAYWAR010000515.1:0-7647 GCA_043782285.1 Akkermansiaceae bacterium
AAATCATCCTCGAACACCACTCGAAGTTTGAGCCGAAATCCAGCACCGAGGACAACGAGCAAGACCGCCACCGCCTCGCCAGCGAGAACTGGAACGCGCCCATCATCGTCACCACCAACGTCCAGTTTTTCGAGTCACTTTTCGCCAATCGCACCTCGTCCTGCCGCAAGCTCCATCGCATCGCCCGCTCCGTCATCATCTTCGATGAAGTGCAGGCACTGCCGTCCCGCCTCCTCCATCCCATCCTCCGCAGCCTCACTTGCCTCGTCAAAGATTTCGGCTGCACCGCCGTCCTCTGCACCGCCACCCAGCCCGCACTCGACCAGCGCGATGGTTTCGCCATCGGCATCCCCCCGCAGGAAATCACCCCCATCATCCACGATGAAGCCGATCTCTTTAAAACCCTCAGACGCGTCGAACCCGAAAACCTCGGCTCGCTCGATGATGTGTCGCTCATTTCACACATCCGCCAGCACGCCACTCAAGGCTGCCTCATCATTTTAAATACCACCAAAGCCGCCCAAACCCTCCACCAGAAACTCTCCCCGCACCTCACCGCCCTCCACCTTTCCGCCCGGATGTGCCCCGCTCACATCGTCCAAGTGCTCGATCAAGCAAAGCAACTCCGCGCCCAGAACCAAGCCGTCGCCCTCGTTTCCACCCAGCTCATTGAGGCGGGCGTCGATATCTCATTCCCCGTCGTTTACCGCGCCGAATGTGGTCTGGATTCCTTCGCCCAAGCCGCTGGCCGTTGCAATCGCCATGGCGAACTCGACGCCACCGGAGCACTCGGGAAAGTCTATCTCTTCGCCCCCAGCGATCACCCCATTCCCACCGGACTCGGCGACATCGCCGCCGCCGCTGCCATCACCCGCAGCCAAGTGCTTCCGAATTTCCCCTCAGCCGATCTGCTTGATCTCGCTGCCATCCGCGCCTACTTCGAGCAAGCCATCTGGCAAGCTGGCGATAAAACTAAAAACTGGGACGACCAAGGCATCGTCTCCGGCGGGTTGCCCTGTTTTGACCCGAAGGATTGCGGTAAAAACTGGGCATTTGCCTACAAATTCAAAACTGCCGCCGAGAAATTCCGCCTCATCGACTCCGCCACTCACCCCGTCCTCATCCCATGGGGCGAAAAAGGCCAAGCCCTCGGCGAAGAACTTCGCAAGCTCGCCAAATACGGCCGCTCGCCCAACCGCAGCCACTACCGCCGCGCCCAGCAATTCACCGTCCAAGTCTATGAACACGAATGGCTCACCCTCAAACCCAGCCTCACCCTCCTTTTCGACGAAGCCATCGCCATCCTCACCCATCCCGAAAACGACTATGACTCACGCACCGGCCTGAAAAGACCAGGGGCAGCCTGCGATCCCAACGCCTTCTGCCTCTGAACGAAACGCTCCTCATCTCTTCTGTAATCAAAGAAAATGACCGGGGAAAATTTCCCCGGCCACCCAGCCGCATCAGCCTGCCTTTATACGTTTCAATCCGCGTCCGATTCCCAAAACAACAATCCCAGAATAAACGACAAAAAATGATTGACTCAAGCGTCCACAATCGCACGAGCGATTTCGGGGCAGTTTCTGAGAATCTCCCCGTCTCGCGTATAGAGCTCATACCGGTGCCACCTCGCATCAGCGACATAGGTTGCATCGTAGAAAGTCAGCTTGCTCGCGTTCGCCTCCGCCAAAATGACCTCCTCGGCACAGTCACCGCAAAAGTTCACCATCTTGAGTCCCTGCCTGAGCATCTGCACACCGTCCGTTTCACTCACTTTTCCCAAGCGGACGTAGGTTCTCAGCACGTTTCCAAATTCATAACGGCACAGCGGAGAAGTAATCCAGAAAGGGAATTTTCTCCTGAGATTCTCAGCATCCTTCCTGAAGGATTTCTCACCGATGAAGAAATCAGCAAGAGCATTGTTATCAATCAGGATGGGGCGGTTGGACATGGAAAGCATTCTTGTTCCAAAAAATTATACACCAATAAATTTACTTCAGCTTACATATATAGGAATGAAAAATATCGCTTCGGTGTGACTCGTTCCGTTTTTCCATTTTCGCGAAATTACGCGCGGCCTTCCCGCTTTGCCTCGTCGATCTGTTTCGCTGTCAGAAACCCTTTCGCCCGTGCACGGAGCGCATCGATTTCCAAAATCTCGCGTTCCACGCGAACATTTGTCTCCTCAGGCGTTTCACGAGTTCTCGCCAAGCTCAGCTCCGCGATCACCTCTTGGTTCACGCTCCGATGGTTCTGCTTCGCTCGGAGCTTGAGGGTGTGGTGCAGTTCCTCCGGTAAATTTCGAATCGTCAATGTCGCCATGCCTGCATTCTGACAGCAAAACGCAATCAAATCAACCCTCATTTATCTCATGTCCTACGGCATCAAACTCCACATCTCTGGCGACTTCGCCTGCTTCACCCGACCGGAAATGAAGGTCGAGCGCGTCTCCTACGACGTCATCACCCCATCCGCCGCTCGTGGCATCCTTGAGGCCATCTACTGGAAACCTCAGATTCGCTGGGTCATCGACCGCATCCACGTCCTCAAGCCCATCCGCTTCACCAACATCCGCCGCAACGAAGTCGGCTCCAAGGCCAGCAAGCCCTCCGCCGCTGCCATGAGAGGTGAAAACGTCCCGGCTATCGGCATCATCGTCGAAGACGAGCGCCAGCAACGCGCCGCCACCTTGCTGCAAAATGTCTCTTATGTCATCGAAGCCCATTTCGAAATTCTCGAACATCGCTTCGAGAAAAACGGAGCAGAACTCCCCCATAAAGACTGTGAAGCCAAGCACCTCGACATGTTCAAGCGCCGCGCACGCAGCGGCCAATGTTTCCACCAACCCTGCCTTGGCACCCGCGAGTTTCCCGCCCGCTTCAGCCTCATCGAAGACGCCGCCTCATTCCCCGCCACCACTCTCCCAGAGGATCAAAAAAACCGCCCCCTCGGCTGGATGCTCCATGACATCCGCTACCTCCCCGCCACCGCCGCCGACAAAGACTCCTTCCTCACCGGCCAAGGCAAACGCGTCCGCACCGAACCCCGCTTCTTCAACGCCGAAATGAAAAACGGCATCATCGAAGTCCCACCCTTTGACCAAGCAAAAGCATGATCCTCCAATCGCTCACCAGCCTCTATGATCGCCTCGCGGAAGATCCAGCCAATGGACTTCCCCTCACGGGCTACAGTTCGCAAAATGTTACCTTTAAGATTATCATTCGTTCTGACGGCACGCTCATTGAAATTAAAGATGCCCGGCAGGAGGTCATTCAAATCGGAAAAAACGGCAAAGAGAAAAAATCACTCCGACCGCTTGATTTAATCGTTCCAGGGCAAACAAAATCGACAGGTCAAGGGATCAATCCGTGCACCCTTTGGGATAATTTGACGTATCTTTGTGGATATCCACAACCCGACAAAAATGCGGCAAAAGCTGAAAAGAATCGTGTGCGTGCACCTCGCTGCTTCGCTGGCAGTCAGAAACATCACATCACCACTTTTGCAGATACTACTAGTTTATCAATTTTTGCAGTTCGAAAGTATTTCGAACGTTACCAACCTGCTGAAATAGCCGAATTCATAGAAAATTTACCTGTTGACGCTAGGTTAGGAAACGGTGTTTTTCAAATATCTGGAGTGAGCTCTTACGCCCATAAAGAATATCGACTAAATTTGATTGATAGAAAATCTAGCGAAAAAAATAAGGTAACTGGGCAATGTCTCGTCTCGGGAAAAATTTCCAGAATTGCCCGTTTGCATGAACCTAAAATCAAAACCTTCGATCCAAAGGGATCTCTACTGGTATCGTTCAACGAACAAGCATACGAATCATTTGCAAAGGATGATGCCAGAAAAGTCGGTCAAGGAGCCAATTCTCCCATCAGCGAGGAAGCAGCCTTCGCCTATTGCAATGCGCTTAATTGGCTTCTCGCAAATCGTGAACGTCGCTTTCGTCTTGGCGATGCCACCACCGTTTTCTGGACGGATGCGCCCACTCCCGCTGAACAACTCATGCCATGGATGATCTCTGGGAATACTCCTCAAGATCCAACGATGCTTGCTCGCATTCAAAACATCCTGCAACGCCTTGCCAGCGGAACCATTGGAGCCGACGAACTTGGGGATCCAGAAACTCCTTATTACATTCTCGGACTTTCCCCAAACGCGTCGCGTCTCTCGATCCGCTTCTGGAATACAAGCACGCTTGGCGATTTGTTAGTGAATCTCAAACAGCATTTCGCTGACCTCCGAATCGTTCGCCAATGGGACGAGACCAACTCTAAAAATCCCGACCCTCTCGCACCCAATGTAAAGCGACTTCTACTTGAAACAGCACCAATGAAAGACGGGAGAAGAGATGAGGATAAAATACCACCGCTTCTCAGTGGTGCTCTCATCCGCGCCATTCTCTTCGGCACTTGCTATCCAGAGAGCCTTATCACAGGCGTCATGAATCGCATCCGTGTCGTCGAGAAAAAGCAACAGGGCGAAGGCACGCTCGACAACGTTTCCTACCTCCGCGCTTCCATTTTGAAAGCATGGCTCATCCGCAACCACCAAACTCATATCACCGAAATGCTAGACGAAACCAACACCAATCCCGGCTACCGCCTCGGCAGACTCTTCGCCGTCCTCGAAAAGACCCAGCAAGACGCCATGCCCGGCATCAACTCGACCATCCGCGACCGCTTTTATTCGAGTGCGTCTGCGACACCACGCTCTGTCTTCGGGCGGCTGCTTCGCACGTATCAGCACCATCTAGGCAAGCTCGATATCGGTTCAAAAATCACCCACGAAAAACGTGCCCAAGAAATCTTAGCTGAAGTGACTGACTTTCCTGCTCACCTCAACCTGAAGGACCAAGCGCAATTTGCTCTCGGCTATTACCACCAGCGCAAAGATTTCTTCACCAAAAAAGAAAGTAATCCATCCATCGAAACTGAATCTGCTTCCGCCTAAAATTTCACTAAAACCAATATCCTAATAAACTAATTTTATGAATAACCGCTACGACTTTATCTATCTCTTCGATGCCACCGATGCCAATCCCAACGGCGATCCCGATGCAGGCAATCTCCCTCGCGTGGATACAGAATCCGGCCAAGGACTCATCACCGATGTCTGCCTGAAACGCAAAGTTCGAAACTTTATCGAAGTGCTCAAAAAAGACACTCCTAGCTACGATATCTATGTTAAAGAAAAAGGTGTGCTCATGCGTGCGCATGATAGAGCCTACGAAGCCATCAAAGAAGAAGGGAAAGAACAAAGCGAAACCAAAGCTGGGAAACGCAAAGGCAGCGGCGATGAAGTAGAGGCTGCCCGCGCATGGATGTGCCAAAACTTTTATGACGTTCGCACCTTTGGAGCGGTGATGAGTCTCGCGACTAACTGCGGGCAAGTTCGCGGGCCGATCCAGCTCAGCTTTTCACGCTCCGTCGATCCTATCGTGATTAGTGAACACGCCATTACCCGCATGGCTGTTGCCACAGAACGCGAGGCAACTGCCCAACAAGGCGACAACCGCACCATGGGTCGCAAATTCACCGTCCCTTATGGCCTCTACCGTTGTCATGGGTTTGTAAATCCCTTCCTCGCCGATCAAACCGGCTTCAGTGACGATGACCTAGAACTCTTCTTCACCGCGCTCGAGAACGCCTTCCAGTTCGACCAATCCGCCGCCCGCCCCGCTGGCAGCATGGCACCGCGTGGGCTGCTGGTTTTTAAACACGAAAGCGCACTCGGCAGAGCTCCCAGCCATTCACTCTTCGACCGCCTCGAGATAGAGTCCTTCGAGGACAAGCCTGCCGAAGATGGTAAACCCGCCCGCAAATTCAAAGACTACGCCAGCCGCATTAAATTCGACGGCCAGCCACTCGACGACTTCATCAAACCCGGCGAATCCAAAGACCTAGGCAACGGCATCTCACTGATCCGCCGCATTTGATCATGCCCACTCCCTACCACCCACCCTTCACCCTCACCCCGTGCCAAGTCACGCGGGTGGCGGAGATTGGTGTGTGATGGCTCGATACCAAAACCTTCGAGGAACAGTGCCAAGTCACGCGGGTGGCGGAGATTGGTGAGCGGCTCAGGCGGTTGGGTGAGCAGGACTTGTCGCTGTCTCCACAGCTTAGGAAGGCGAACCGGATTCAGTCGATTCTGACCGATCAAGTAAGCAACCATGTAAAGCCGCTACTTTGGACATTCGGTAGTGATGGTGAGTTAAACCTCCTATGAGCGGCACCCAATTCTGAATTTTTAACCGCGAATTGACGCCAATGGATACGAACCAGATCAGAGTTTCAGACAGGCTCGGGGTTTGCTTTGCGATTGAGTTGCCACCGGTTTCAGGGTTCAAAACATTCGCGTCGATTTGCGTTCAATCGCGCAGCTGATCCCCACAATATTCAAAATATTCACAACCTTACCCCATGAACCTCAGCGAAAACGAAGCTCACGCCTTTCTTGAATCTCTGTTTCCAAGTGGACTGAAAAATCCGGTCTTGATCGCGGAATTATTTCCGGAGGGTTGGGAGAATTCTTGTTTGTTCGAGTGTTATCATCCATCGCCAAGGGTGCTGTATGAAGAGAGTCTGGAGTGGTCGCGGAACTTAAAAAACCTCCGTTTATCCCGGCACATGGTAAAGGCAGAGCCGCTAAAAAGCTCACAAACTCCAGCGGATGAACCAGAGCCAAGCTTTGAGGAATACCAGCGGCAGTATCCGCCAACTCAAATCGTGACTTCCCCGCAAGCCGCCATCAACGAACCCGCCGAGCTGCTAGGGCTTTGTCTGTGGGATATTTTTTCTGATAACCATGAGGTCATTGCGGCGGATGGCCGCATCGTCGATCTTGGCTCTTTCCGTGGCAGCGCCGGAGTAATTTCAGATTTCTACGAAAGCCTGCCAGCACCTGAGGACGCAGACCGGCGCTATGCTGGCGGCTGTGGCTACATGGACTTCTACATGGGGACTTGCTGGCTTGGTAAGCGTGCGGATCTCACGCCAATCTATCAGTTCATTTTTCGGCGTTTGAAAGCGCTCGGGGCAAATTGGAGTTATGCATTCCCGAGGCTCCACCTCATCGACTTCGGCCCGCGTGAAGAGGACCCGAGCACGTCCTACGATCCATCTGCCGCAATTCAAAAGGAAGCAGAGCGGATCGCCAAGGTCGCAGAAGTCACCGAAATGCGTCTTAAGCTCGATCGTGAAGTGCAGTCCGCAAAACGAAAAGCGAGGATCCAAGCCCCTCCCGCCACGGTGACATCCTATCAAGCCGTTTACGGCAAGTTCCCCATCGGCTGGCCGCCTGATATCTATCCAGAAGCATCTCAAATTTGAAATTTCTATGCTCACTTCACACAAAGCTTACACGTTTCGGATCGCTCATGAAGACCGCTCCGTCCCCCTCGCTCATCCCTCCGTTCACACTTTGGAGCACTTGGTAGAGAGCCTCAGCCGTCTGGAGGATGATCCCGGAGTCATTCCTTGCGAAACCCCATCTCAGCCTGCGACCACCTCACTCTCAACTGAGGAAGAGATTTGAAATGGTGGTCGCTCGTAAGCAAGTCGCTCCCCGCGGCCTCACTGCACGCCGCAATCCAGACGTCGTTAAGCGGTATGGGGTTACCGCTCTGTCTCAAGT
>JAYWAR010000516.1:0-7646 GCA_043782285.1 Akkermansiaceae bacterium
CGCAGCCGTTCCGTCATGTTGCGGGTGACGAAGCCAGCGTCCGAAAGAAAGCCCAGCCGCTGATGGTCATGGCCGACCACGAAACCGACCGGATCGACTGCATCATGCTGAATTGCGAAGGTCTCAACCGCGATGCCGTCGAGCTCAAATACTTGTCCCGCTTCGAAAAACTTCCATTGACCACCGTCGATTCCGGTTTCGCGTACCACCCTTGCCGTGGCTGGGGTTGTGTACACCGGCAGCGGGTTCTGCTTAAGGAATATTTTCAGGCCGCGGACATGATCGCCGTGCTCGTGAGTCAGTAAAATTCCGTCAAGTGAGGCTGGCTCGATGCCGACACGCAGCAACCGCACAGACAGTTGCCTGGCGCTTAACCCTGCGTCGATCATTAAGCGTCGCCCGCCGCACTCGACCACTGCGGCATTACCACCACTTCCACTTCCAAGCACCGCAAATCTCATCAGGCTTGTGACCATGGCGGATCTGTTGAAATCAAACAAGAACTTCAACGCCCATCGTAACTGAAAATAAAACCGCTGTGCCGTCCTTGGCGCTGTGAGCCACGTTCCGTAAACTCTATAAGTGGGGTCGTCCGTCGTTTTTCCGTCTTCCTAAAAAGGCATGACATCGGACGTCGGAGAATGACCCCGGTTCAATCATATCGGTTCGGGCCAGCTACCAAAATAGGCGTACACAGCAGTCGGACGAAGACTAGCTTGATGGTGATTCGGCGCAATCGAAATTATAAAAAAGAATCTACTTTCCCAATTGCGTGTCGTGTTTCTGCTGCGGATACGGTTCAACCTTTGATTTCCAGCAACATTTGTGGGTTGTTCGGGAATTTCTTCAGAAAGAACAACAGACGCTCCATCGCTTCGGCTGGGCGATGGCCGGAAAGGCCGCGGCGAATCAGGTGGATTTTGTGCAGCATGTGGTCTGCAAGCAGCAGCTCTTCACGGCGTGTGCCCGATTTGAAAATATCAACAGCCGGATAAATGTAGTTTTCCGCAATTTTTCGATCCAAGACCAGTTCCATGTTACCGGTGCCTTTGAATTCCATGTAGATGGCTTCGTCGGCGCGCGAGTTGGTTTGAATCAGGGCGGTGGCCATGATGGTAAGCGAACCGCCGCCGCGGGTGTTACGGGCTGCGGCGAACAGACGGCGAGGAACTTCAAGCGCGCCGATAGTGAGGCCACCAGAAGCAGTGCCGCGGCCGCGATTGTTCATGTTACCATTGTAAGCGCGAGCGAGGCGGGTGATTGAATCCATGATCAGGAATACGTCCTTACCGGCTTCGACTAAGCGTTTGGCTCGCTCGATGGCGATTTCTGCGATGCGGGTGTGGCTGCGAGCCGGCTCGTCATTTGAGCTGGCATAAATTTCTGCGCCGGGAAGGGCCCGCCGAAACTCAGTAACCTCTTCTGGGCGCTCATCGACCAAAACCACCATCAGGTGAATTGCCTCATCATACTTTTCCCGAATCGCTTCCGCCATGTGAAGCAGCAAGGTGGTTTTTCCCGAGCGAGGTGGGGAAACGATGAGCCCACGTTGGCCGCGGCCGACGGGGGCCATAATATCGACGACCCGGGTGGTGAAGCGTGTTGGAGTGGTTTCGAAACTGATGCGGCGACTCGGGTTGATTGCCTTGAGTTCGTCGAAATGCGGTAACTTTGAGGCTTCGGCAGGTGGCAGGTCGTTGACTTGGGTGACTTCGGCGAGTTGTGGGCCGCGCGGGCCATCTTGGTAGAGTCCATGGAGCCATTGACCGAGCCGCAGGTTGTATTTCCGAATGATTTCGGGTGAGACAAAGATGTCATCACGCGCTTGTTCGAAATTTTTTCCGGGGATGCGAAGGAACCCAAAACCTTTTGGGGCGAGTTCGAGCAGGCCGTTGGTTTCGATTTTCGGGCCGCTGAGTGAAACTTGGCGGCGATCTTCGGAGTCGTTGGAGCGAGCTTGCTGAGTACCGCTGTCATGGCGGTTGCGGTTGGCTTGGGCTGCTTGTCGCGGTGGCCCTTGGGGGCTTTGTTCCTGGCGCTCGCCGTTGCGGCGTTTGCGTTTGTCGCGGCGGCGTTTGCTACGGCTGTCGCCGGGCGGGCCCTGATTTTCGCGGGTCTGATTTTCGCGTTGGGAATGGCCTTCGCGGGTTTGCGGATTCCGGGCTTGGCCGTTTTGAGGGCCGCGTTCTTGAAGCGAAGAATCGCGTAGCGAAGAAGAGGCAGTTGCGGGGGGCTCGCGATCCACCGGCGGGCGGATGGTTTGAGGGAAGGGGGTAGAGGCGGGAGTCTCGACGGAGGGTGATTCTACCGGGTTACGGCCAGCGATCGGGCCACCGCCGGGAACTCGACCGATGCGGCGTGGGGCTTGTTCCGAGTCTTGGGTTTGGGGTGCTGGCGCGATCGCCTCGGGGACGATTTTTTTTGCTCTCGTAGCGCGTACCGGAGGTGGGGTGTTGTCGAGCGCTGCGGGCGCTATGGCAAGGGGTTTTGCCATGGCGGGCGAGGCAAAAGGCAATTCCGGCGTAAGTGCAAGAGCTGCCTTCTGAGCGGTGATTTTTGGGGTGGCAACTTTATTAACGACTGCGGCTTTTTTGACTGCGGTGGTTTTTTTAGGAGCCGCGACTTTTTTGACCGCCGGGACTTTTTTCACGGGCGTTTGAGCTGCTTTTTTAGTCGCTGTTTTTGGGCTCACGCGTTTTTTGGCGAGTGGGGCGTCACCGGCTGAGCCTGTGGGAATTAGCGGCATCGTATCCTCGTGGGTGTGTTTGCTCATCCGAAATGGGTAAAAGGTGGGGTACGTTAGCAGCTTAGAATCCGAAAGTGGCGAATCTTAGATCGGCCATTTTAAAATAGGAATTGAAGGGTAGTGAATGAAACGGTCATTTGAACGGAATCACTCGCGTTCCTGCAATCAAGGACTGATAAGAACGAGCCTGCGTAATTACCGATTTGATTTGCTTAAACAAGCTCCCAAAACCGATTGAGCAGTTGGGCAATTAGCCCAAGTGGTTTCTCAGGAAATCGACGAAAATCACCATTTCATCGCTCCAGCGATTGAAGGATGCGGTAGCCGAGATGATTTAGCAATTCAAATTTTAAGCAATCTCGGCAATTGGAGGTCTTGAGAGTCTTAACGATCCCACTTGATTTATAAAGGTTCACGAAATAATCTTTAAATTATTTTGTATGTTGAAAGCACGTCGCGCCAAGCCCTTTGTAAGCCGTCGCCTGAAAAATCAGCGGCGAGAGCGTCAGTCGTTCGCTCAAGTGCTTAGTTCGGCGAAGCTGCGAGCCCATGAGCAGGTGAACCGCCGAAGCGGCAAGCGCGGCGAGAAATTCGTGTGGGCCGCGATTGCAGCGTCGGAGGTGGAGAACGAGCTTGAGTCGGTCGAGTGGTTGCGGCGCTTGTTGCGCTGGGGGCTTGCATTGTTGCTGTTGCCGCTGTGTTGGGTGACCAGCTGGACATTTTTATCGCGTTTTTCGCAAGCGGCGATAGATCAAGATTTTTGGAAAACTGCGGAGTTTTGGTATTTTGCGACTGGGTCTTTGATGATGATCGGTTGGTTTTGGTCGGGTTTGTTCCAGCCGTTTTTTTTATATTTATATGTGCTAGGACACGAGTTGACACATGCGGTGTTCGTGGTGTTGTACCGGGGGAAAGTGACGGATTTTCATGTAAGCATTGAGGGGGGCTACATCACGACCAATAAGACCAATATGATCATCGCGCTGTCGCCATATTTCGTGCCATTTTGGGCGATAGTGAGCGCACTGCTCTATGCGGCACTGCGTTATTTCGCAGGATTATCGCAGGAATGGGACCGAGTGTTGTATGCGGTGATGGGTTTTACTTGGACTTTCCATATGGTTTGGACCTTGTGGATGATTCCACGTGACCAACCGGATTTGAAGGAAAATGGCACCTTTCTCTCGCTAACGGTGATCTATTTGGCCAATTTATTGGTGCTAGCGGGTTTGCTGTGTGTGGCGGCAAAGTCGCCGCTGAAAACGACTGGTGAGTTTGCGCTGGAGTGGCTGCGCCACGCCGCGACGTGGGGCGATCTGGCCATGCGCCAAGTGAATCAGATCGTCGTTGATTTGCGGACGGCGGCAAGGTTCTGAGGGGGGCGGATTTTTCCAAGTTGATCTCGGTGGTGAGCGGAGGGATGCTGAAACCATGATTTATCTCGATGCGAATGCGACCACGCCATTGCTGCCCGCAGTGTTGGAGGCGATGTTGCCGTGGTTACGCGATGGGTTTGCAAATCCCTCGGCAAGCTATACTGCGGCGAAATTTGCGCGTAAGGCGATCGATCTTGCTCGCGGCCAAGTGGCGGATTTGATCGGAGCTGAGCCTGCGGAAATTATTTTCACGGGTGGTGGCACCGAAAGCGTCAATACGGCCTTGCACTCGCTCGATCGCTTAAGTGGGCCGGGGGTGGTGGTGGTCTCGGCGATTGAGCACAGTGCGGTGTTGCGCAGCGTCGAAGATCAAAGTCGTGAAGTGCTGCGAGTGCCGGTAAATCGAGGTGGGCGCTTGGAAATGATCGCATTTGCACGAGCGTTGGAAAGTGCCGCTTATGTTTCGTTGATGGCTGCGAATAATGAAACGGGAATCATTCAGCCCTTACACGAGGCGGTTGCGTTGGCGCACGAGCGTGGTTTGCCGATCCACTCAGACGCGATTCAAGCGGTGGGCAAAATCCCGCTGGCGGTGCGGACACTGGGGGTCGATCTGCTTTCGATATCGGCACACAAATTTCATGGGCCGAAGGGGGTTGGTGCATTGTATGTGCGTGAGGGTTTACGTTTTCACGGCTTGTTGCGCGGTGGCGGGCAGGAGGCCGGGCGCCGTAGTGGTACCGAAAATACGGCGAGTATCGTCGGGATGGGAGCCGCGGCGGCACTGGCTTTGAAGGCAGCGGCAGATTCCTCGGGAAAACTGCGGGATGCCTTTGAGGCTAAGGTTTTGGCGGAGATTTCCGGGGTGTCAGTGAATGGGGATCTTGACCACCGTCTGCCAAACACGAGTCACTTGTCTTTCGAGCAATGCGATGCGGCAGGCTTGCTGATTTTGCTGAATGAGGCGGGGATTGCTTGTGCTGCGGGTTCTGCTTGCATGACCGGCAAGCAACGGCCATCACATGTCCAATTGGCGATGGGGATTTCTGAAGCGCAGGCCAAAAGTAGTCTGAGAATCAGTTTTTCTCAGCTTAACACTCTGGATGAAGCACTGGCTGCGGGCTTGGCTTTGAGTCACGCCGTAACCAAGCTGCGGCGGGTGCAAGGCTTGGGAGTGGGTCCGGTGCAGGTGTATTCGCCGTGAATGACAGTGCTGTTAATGAGCAACGACTGCTGCTTTTAAGCGAGTCAGGGGGATCATGGCTGAGCTGTTTTTGTTACGTTCGAGTGCTTGATCAATGAGTTTGGAGAAACTGGCTCGTTTTGAGCTCCTTTTAAGAAGGCCGGTGAGACACTCTTCGACTGCCGTCCGAATTTCATTCTTGGGCGAAAATTGGAGCATTAACAAAAAAGGCTCGAATTGATCATCTTCGGCAGTGTTGCGGATTGCGTTTAAAGCTGCAACTGCAGAAGCCGTATCCGGCGTGGTGCGGGCAAACGTGAGCAAGGTGGATACCATTGCTCGGTTACTCCGTGGTTCAAGTGCTTCGCGGATCAACGCTTCACGGACCTCGGGGAGCAATTGGGTGCTGTTGCTGGCGAATTCGGCGAGCATTAGATCGAAGTTCGCTTGGTCATTGGCTTTGGCACGCGTGAGAAGTTTGAAAATATTTTTTTGCTTGGCCTCATCGGTGTTGGAAGCCATTTCGAGGATTTGGGTGAGTTCCGGGCCGGACATCGGAATTGGCGACATTCCACTGGTGGCAGCTTCGGCGAGCATCAGCTCGTAACGTTGGCTGGCACGGATTTGCTTAATCCGTTGATAAAGAAAGAAGCCCAGACCTAAAATCACGACAACGCAAACCATAGCGATGACACTCTTAATCCCTTTGCGCGACGAAGAGGCGACTGGTGGAGCCAAATACGGCCTCGTCGGTAAAGCCGCTTGGGACGGAATCGGTTTGGTTGGTGTGGCGCTTGGAATACTTTTGGGAGAGGAATAAATACTCGGTTTCGACCCTTCTGGGGGCTGCAAGGGCTGGGGGGTGGTGATGGCTTTTGGTGGCTCGGGGGATGCGAGCGGCTCGGGGACAATAAGCATTGTCGCGGGCTCGGGTAAAATTACCCGGTTTGCTTGCCGAGAGTGGGGTGAGGTGGGTTTGTTGGGTCGTGTTGGGGCGATGACGGCTGTGGCAGCTACGTTTGTCGGCTTAGCGACGATCGGTTTGTTCGGCGACGCGGGTGGGTTGCTTCCGCCGGGGATGGCCAAGCGCGAACGGGGAAGCGGCTGGCTCACGAGGGCCGGAGTGCCCAGACTCAGTGCGGGAGTGGAATCTGCATCGTTTTGGAAAAATACCCGTAATGCATCCCTCGCCGATTCGGGGCGATCTTGCGGGGCTCGATTGATTAGCCACATGATCCACTCACAAGCCCAAATTGGGATGTCGGCGCGCACGTCTTGCAGCGGAACCACTCGATGATGGAGGTGTGCGCTCATCACATCATGGGTGGTTTCACCGGTGAATGGATAGTGACCGGTCAAGGCTTGGTAATAAACGCAACCCATCGAATACATGTCAGTCTTGGTATCGATCGGGATCCGCTCAAACTGTTCGGGGGCCATGAAAAAGATCGAACCAAAAACGGATTCAATGTTTTCAAGTTCCTCTAAAGATTGGGATTGACTCAACATCGCCAAGCCAAAATCGACGACTTTCATCTGAAATTTCCCGGAGGCGAGCCAGGTGAGCATCAAATTGGCAGGTTTGATATCGCTATGGACTAAGCCAAGTTCGTGGGCAGCGATGAGTGCTTCCTGGGTTTGGATTGCAAGCTCACGGAAGTCGGGCCAAGTGAGTGGGGCTCGGGAAACGAGTTCGTCGAGGGTTTTACCGGTGATCAATTCCATCACGACGTAGGGGCCGTCTTCATCTGAGCCGGCGTCGTAAACGGTGACGATATGCGGATGCTGAAGGGAGGAAAGTGCACCGGCTTCTTTGATCAATTGACGGGTGGACTCAGCTTCTAGCGTGGGATCATCGTTGGAGACCAAGATCCGCTTGATCGCGACTTCACGCTTCATCCGTGTGTCGAATGCACGGTAAACCGCTCCTAAGCCGCCTTGGCCAATTTTCCCACGGAGTTCGTAACGTTCTTCCATAATTTCAATGCGCTTCAGAATGTAAAATAACGCTCCGGGAGCAACCACGAAAACTCCAGCGAGTGCCGTGTTTAATTTGGCGTGTTCGGCGTCATCTTGAAGAGTGGCGGTGACTGCGCTGCTCGACTGGGAATCGATGGTTTTTTTAAGTTGTTGGTTATCAAATTGTAAAATGATTATGATGGATCGATTTGTAACTTGCTTGGGACGTAATTTTCGCCAAGGAGGCGAGGGAATTTAAAGTCGGCGATGGGAATTAAGCGGTCAAAATATTTCGAAATGGAGTGGGACTTCGCTGAAAATGGATGTCGCGATGATTGGATTTTGGGATCGCCGCGATTTCACGGTCAGACCAAGCAAGACG
>JAYWAR010000517.1:0-2756 GCA_043782285.1 Akkermansiaceae bacterium
CCGCGGTGACAAGCAAACAATCTAGGAATTGACGCGGATCGGATCGCGAGCATCGGCTAAATTGCATAAAATTTCTGGACAAATCCGATCCCGCCGCCATGGTGTGCGAACAAGTTTATTCCACGTCCGGCCCTCGCTCGCTAAAGTATTAGTGGTTACTCGATAAATACGGAGTATCCGCATTTCATAAACCCTCGTGCGCTGAAGCACATTTGTCTTTCGAAGCCCTTACAACCCATGAAACCCAGAGTCCCTAGAAAGTCCCGGAGCCGGGGATTCGCGCTCGTTGTCACCCTCAGCTTGATGATTCTGCTGACTGTGATCGCGGTGGGCTTGCTGACCTTGAGCTCGATCACCCTGCGTTCCTCGGCGGTCGGCGAGGCGGATGCGCGGGCGTTCATGAATGCTCGCTTGGCTGTGATGCTGGCGATCGGAGAACTCCAAAAAGAAGCGGGCGATGACCGGCGGATCACGGCAGATGCCTCGATTCTAACCACCACCGGCCAAGCCCATCTCGTCGGCACTTGGTCGTCATGGTCGCCCAATTTTGGAGCCAAGCCCGATCAAGCTGCGCCCGATTATGTCGTCCCGAAGACCGCTTTGTTCCGAACCTGGCTGGCTTCCTCGCCAGACCCGGCTGCATTGAAAACAAGGAGCTGGGCGGATACCGCCGCCGATCCCAGATGGCCGCGTTTATTTTCACTCACCCGCGACGGCTTCGACCTCAGCGCGGCTACCGTGCCCACGCCGCGTGGCAGCTTGGCATGGGCCGTTTCTCAGGAAAACACCAAGGCGAAAGTCAACGTCGCCGGCCCGGATACCGACGCCGCAGTGAACGTCGCCCTGCAATCCCAGCGGCGGCCATCGCTCGCGCTTTCCGCCATCCTCAA
The DNA here is from genome assembly GCA_043782285.1 of Akkermansiaceae bacterium. Taxonomy (GTDB): domain Bacteria; phylum Verrucomicrobiota; class Verrucomicrobiia; order Verrucomicrobiales; family Akkermansiaceae; genus Luteolibacter. Next base: position 891 of record JAYWAR010000517.1, read on the forward strand.
ACAGCCTAAAGGCGGCTGGAACCTGCGTGCCGGACGGCTACTCTCGGGCAACCAAATCCAATTGGATTCCGACCTCGTCGCAGACGCCGCCAGCGCCGCCGCCGTCGGGGCGAGCTTCACGGTCCACGCCCAAGGACTCCTAACCGATGTGTTGAAAGGTGGCCTCAAAACCGATCTCAATCTCGGCTTCGAACTGAGCGACTCCGACTTTTCCCAAACGTCTTGGGGCGGGACTAAAAATCCCTTCCGCTCGCCCAATGCGACCAGCGATTTCACCTCGCCCACCTCCTACAACGGCCAGCGCGCGTTGTTCATGCCGCTGGTGGACAATCCAATCATTGCTAACACCACGGACTACGACCCGGTCGTCTTGGCGGACCGGTTCTATGCCGCCGCAGTGCCCACCTTCGACCACTTGCGCTCGTTCTATCAGATACCCTCTCATCTCTATGGCAGCAATCCGCCAACCGTCGCCGAGCGCGGGGCGGATCATCTCGCCGCCAAAATTTTACCAGCGTCCGGCGGCGCCTACTTCGCGCCGACCAATCCCCCGCCTGGGCTTGGCTCCAGTCTTTCAATCCGCCCGGTCCTCAATCGCATGATCTATTTCCTCAGCGCGACGCTCGATAGCCAAAACAAAGCCCAAGTCTTACTCACCCCGATCATTTCATTGTGGAATCCTTACAACACGGCTCTCGATATCGAAGGGGCGGTTGCCTATCCGTGGATGGACCTGCCGTTTCAAATCGAGTGGGAGTTTCAATTCGCCGACAAAACCTTTCGCAAGGCGACGGTCAACATGTCGGAGGCGATGGGCAAGCAATTCGAGTTCAACAATCCTCCCCACGGTCGCTCGGTCAACCCCTTCTTCCTCTGTGAAATGACCGCCAACGGCGACGGCAATCTTACCACGCCGATCCACTTCGAGCCGGGTGAACTCCGCCTCTTCGTTCCCGCAGCCGTCACGCCCGTTAAATTCATCCGCAAAGGCAACAATGCCCAGCGCACTGTCCGCCTTCGCCCGGTCGATAATGTTGGCCAGATGAATAAAAAGGGCGGTCTGCTCATTCCGATGGATGACATTGTTGCCAACCACGGGTTCTCCTACACCGTGAAAAACACCGATAAGATCCGCCTTACACTCAAGGAGTCTCTAACCGGCACCTACAACTACTTCGTCTCGCTGGAAGATGCCGCGCGGATCAAGAATCCGGCGGACAGCACCCGCGGACAAGCCATCACCGAGGTTCAGACCTTCAAGCTCGCCTCGGCAGTCACCGAAATCATCTCGCCCCAGTGGAGCTACTCGCTCCTCAAAACCTCCCCGCAACCGGTAGGAGTGATCGAGACCTTCCACCGCACCGCCGGCGGAAGCATTGGCGGGCAGCCGTTCGCGGACTTGATCTACACCACCAACCCGCGGCACGCGTCCATCAACCACCAGCTCGCGGCTGGCACCTTCAAGGAGGCTCCGCATTTCCAGTCAACGCTGCGCCCCGCAACCTCATTTGACGTGGCAATCGAGACCTCGTTCGATGGTCGCCGGACCTTCTGGGGCAACAGTCATAGAGCCGTGACGGGCCAAGATCATCTTCCTTTCTTCGAAGTCCCCCGCGAGCCGTTGCTATCGTTGGCCGCGTTCCAACATGCCGATCTATCATCGTCCACCTTCGCGGCGGCGAATCAGGTCGGCAACAGTTGGGCGTCCCCCTATCTAGCACCTGCTCGAGCGGGTGAAATCGTCAACAAGAGCAACGTGTTAGGACCGACCAGCGTCCCCATTTATGACACTCCCTATCTCGCCAACGAGGCGTTGTGGGACGGCTTCTTCTTCAGCGGTGCCGCCCCTGTCTTGGAACCCGCCAA